>NZ_JAYSGF010000001.1:0-220687 GCF_041912965.1 Chromobacterium sp.
CGGTATGGGCGTAGGCCGGGGTCAGCGGCACGCCGCGGCGCTGGGCGTCGAAGTCGGCGCGGAAGGGCTGGGCTTCCTTGCCATCCTGGAAGGCTTTGAGATCGGCCGGCAGGTTGTTGCGCGCGCTCAGGCTCTGGCGGGTGACCACGAACTCGCGCTGTTCGCTGCTGTCGCCGTCGTGGGCCGGGTGGTCGTCCAGGCGGAACCACTGGCCGGCGGCCAGGCCGCGCACCGAACCGCCGCCGCTGAATTGCTTGGCCTTGAGGTCATGCGCTTGCTGGCGCAGCTGGGCGTAGTGGCTGAGCTGATCGGCGTCGCCGGCGTAGTACAGCGATTGCGGGTCGTAGTCGTGCAAGGACGATTGCAAGGCCTTGCCGTTCTGGCCCTGGTCGATGCGGCTGTCGTCGCCGCTGTGCTGGGTCTGCACCGGCTGGTAATCGAAGCTGGCCAAGGCCACCGCGGCGGGGACGATCTGGCGCTGCGCGTTCCACTCGGTCAGGCCGTCTTCGGCTTCGGTGGCGTCGCTGCGGTGGAAGCGCACTCGTTCCACGCTGGCCGGCGGCAGGCTGTAGGGGTCGTCGAAGGCGACCAGTTGCACCTGGGGCGTGTCGCCATCGACATGATCGAAACGCCAGGCATAACCTTCTTCGTGCAGCAGCCGCACGATGAAGTCGTAATCGGATTCGCGGTATTGCAGGCAGTAGCTGCGCGGCGACGCCGGGCCGGTCTTGAACGCCAGCGTCTGCACCCGCGCGAACACCGGGTTGGCTTGCTGATGCTCGGCCAGGATCTGTTTGACGATGTCCGGCACCGACAGGTCCTGGAACACCCGCGAGCTGACGCGATGGCGCAGCAGCGCGAACGGCGGTTCGATGGTCAGCTGGTAGCGGCTGAAGCCGCCGTCCGAGCCCAGGCTTTCCACCTTGGACACCACGCCGCAGCGCAGGCTCTCCGCGCCGACGGCATCGAGAATGCCGAGGCGAGCCGGCAGGCCGAGCAGGGTCTTGAGTTCGATCGCGCCGTCCGGAGATAAACACACCAACTGGTAGGCGTAAGGCCGGGACACGCCTTCCTCGCCGGCCAGGCTCAGCGGCAGCAGTTGCTCGGCCGCCACGCTGCCGTCGCCCAGGCTGAGGGTGAGCAGGCGCTGGTCTTGATTGAAGGCGGAGGCGAAGCTGGCGAGCAGGGTGTTGAGATCCATGGGCTTAAGGTTCGTTGAGCGATGGTTTTATCGGGGCGAACACAGGCTGCATGCGGGTTTCGCGCCGCTGGCAGCTGCTGGTTTCAGCAGCTGTTGATAGTTTTTGTTAAAAAGCGAGCTTATTCTATGTGTTTTTGCTGGCCGGCACAAAGGCTTTGATGCCAAAGGGATTTTGTTTTAATCGAAACCAGTTGGATAGGCCGGCGCCGGCTGAGCCGGATCAAGGCGGGCCGGTTTCGGGTTTGCCGCGGACGGCCGTGGGTGCGACAATCTGGCGCTGACATGGTTCACGCACTGTTCTACAATGCCAACCGTATGTTTTTGACCCTGCCCGCGGGCAGGTTTTTTTATTGGGAGACGTCTGAGCCATGACTTGGCAGGATTTCAAGACGCAATACCTGGTGCGCTTCTGGGCGCCGGTGCCGGCGGTGATCGCCGCCGGGGTGTTGTCCGCTTATTATTTTGGCATTACCGGCACTTTCTGGGCGGTGACCGGGGAGTTCACGCGCTGGGGCGGTCACGCCTTGCAGCTGTTTGGCTTTCATCCGGAAACCTGGGGCTATTTCAAGGTGATCCACCTGGAAGGCACGCCGCTGGACCGGGTGGACGGCATGATGATCATAGGCATGTTCGCCGGCTGCCTGTCCGCGGCCTTGTGGGCCAATAACGTCAAGCTGCGCATGCCGCATCATCGCGTCCGCATCGTGCAGGCGGTACTGGGCGGTTTGATCGCCGGCTTTGGCGCGCGTCTGGCGATGGGCTGCAATCTGGCGGCCTTCTTCACCGGCATTCCGCAGTTTTCCCTGCATGCCTGGCTATTTGCGCTGGCGACGGCGGCCGGTTCCTGGTTTGGCGCGCGCGTGACCATGCTGCCGGTGTTCCGCATTCCGGTGAAGCTGCAGAAGGTGAGCGCGCCGCAGCCCTTGCAGCAGCGCGAGGACCAGGCGCGGCGTCGTTTCCGCCTGGGCATGCTGATTTTCGTCGCCTTCACGCTGTGGGCGCTGGCCCGCACCTTCTCCATGCCCAAGCTGGGGCTGGCGGCCTTGTTCGGCCTGGCTTTCGGTCTGATCATCGAGCGCGCGCAGGTGTGCTTCACCTCGGCCTTCCGCGATCTGTGGCTGACCGGCCGCACTCAGATGGCCAAGGCCATCATCGCCGGCATGGCGGTGAGCGTGATTGGCGTGTACAGCTATGTGCAGCTGGGCGTGCCGCCCAAGATTCTGTGGGCCGGCCCGAATGCGGTGATAGGCGGGGTCTTGTTCGGCTTCGGCATCGTGCTGGCCGGCGGCTGCGAAACCGGCTGGATGTATCGCGCGGTGGAGGGCCAGGTGCATTACTGGTGGGTGGGGCTGGGCAATATCGTCGGCGCCACCTTGCTGGCGGCGTGGTGGGACGATATCGCGCCGGCGGTGGCTACCGATTACGCCAAGGTCAATCTGCTGGCGGTGTTTGGCCCGCAAGGCGGCCTGGTGCTCACTTACGCGATGTTGGCGCTGGCGATGCTGGCGGTGATGTGGTGGGAAAAACGCTTTTTCGCCAATAAGGCGCGGACGGCTAGATTCAGCAAGGAGGCGGCATGAGCAAGCAGAGTTACACTCCCAATTACCGTTTGGACATGATGGGCGAGCCTTGCCCGTATCCGGCGGTGGCCACGCTGGAGGCGATGCCGCAGCTGCAGCCGGGCGAAATCCTGGAGGTGGTGACCGATTGCCCGCAGTCGATCAACAACATCCCGCTGGACGCCAAGAACCATGGCTACACGGTGCTGGAAATCCAGCAGGACGGCCCAACGATACGCTATCTGATCCAGCGTTGAGCCGGTGTAAATAGTGCCATTCCGCCGCTGAGGCGGAACCCGGCGGCCTGTCGTTCACTCACTCATCAAGTGTGTGGCGGCAGGCCGTTGTCGTATGCGGCCGGCCATGGTTTCCCTTATTGAATAAAGGTGTTGCCATGTATTCATTCAGCCGCGGCGTAGCCCGCTTGGCTCTTGTCTGTGTTCCCATCGCGCCGGCGCTGGCCGGCACCGGTTCCGCCCATCTCAACTATCCCAATGTGTCCGCCGACATCCTGATGATGACGGTGAGGGTGTTGAACACCCATCAGCACACTTATTACGAGACCCTGGGCTGGAACGGCGGCCGCGATGCCGGCGGCTATACCGGCATTCAGAGCCATAACAACGGCGCGCCGGCCTATATCTTTTCAATCTGGGACCCGGTGTCGGTGCATGGCGTGCCGATACGCGCGGTGTACGCCAAGCCCGGCGCCAAGGTGGAGCGCTTTGGCGGCGAGGGCGAGGGGTTGAAGTATTTCGATTTGCAGACCAAGTGGACGCTGGGCCAGCCGGTAACGTCCCTGGTGCGCAATTGGCAGCAAAATGGTCACACTTACTTTGGCATGTGGACGCGGGACGCGGCCACGCGGATTTGGACCCATCACGCCACTTTCGATTTCCCGGTGGCCAATATCGACTTCGCCGCCCAATCCGCCAACAGCTTCATCGAGAACTGGAGCGGCCAGGCCAAGGAGGTGACCCGCAGCGCCGAGTATTACGATGTCTGGGCGCGCGGCGCTCAGGGCTGGCAGGCGATCAACCGCGCCACGCCCACCGTCACGGAACTGACGCCGGCCCAGGCCAAGCAACACGCGGTGTCCGCGCAGGGACGCTTTGTGATGCAACAGGGCGCGCCGCTGGCCGGTTTCCAATCGCCGTTGATTTCCACTGCCCGGCGTCCGGCGGCGCCGGAGGTGGATCCGGCCAAGATCGATCAGCTGAGCGCCGCTTACGACGCCGCCGCGCGCGCGGTGACGGTGAACTGGCAAACCAGCCCCTATGGCGCGCCGCAGTTCAAATACCAGCTCAGCGTCAGCGACGCGGCCAGCGGCAAGATCCTGGCGCAGGGCGGCGAAATCGCCGGCGAGCGCCGCGCGGCCAGCTTGAAGCTACCGGCGGGAACGCCGACGCCGGCCAAGCTGCAAGTGAATCTGACCGTGACCGATGTACTGGACCGCAGCGACGCGCGTGCCGGCAAGCTGATAGACAGCAGCGCCGTCGGGCCGCAGGTGGGCAAGTCTTATCGGCTGCAGTCCCTGAGCAGCGGGCTGTGGCTGACGGTCAAGGACAATAGCGCGTCCGCCGGCGCGGCCGTCGTTCAGCAGGCCGCCGCCGGGCAAAACCAGCTGTGGCAACTGACCGCCAGCGGCGACGGCTATCAATTGATCGCCGCGCATTCCCGGCAGTGTCTGGACGTGGAGGGCGGCGCCAAGCAGGACGGCGGCAAGCTGATTCAGTGGCCGTGCAGCGGGCAGGCCAATCAGCGCTTCGGCTTGAAGGCGGACGGGGCCGGGTACAGCCTGGTGGGCGCGCAGGCCGGCAAATGCCTGGACGTGGCCAATGCCTCGTCCCAGGCCGGCCAGCAACTGATTCAATGGAGCTGCCACGGCGGCGCGAATCAGCGCTGGCGCTTGCTGGCGGCGGAGTGAGCGCATGCCCCGCGCCTTGGGCGCGGGGCGCCGGCCTAGAACGTGTTTCCGATCTTGCGAGCTAAGGTGAGACAAGGCGAAAACAGCTGAGAAAGCAGAGTGTGCACACGGTACATGAGCATTTCGAAGTTGTACTCGCCGGGCCAAGTCTCACGACGCATAGCCGATCGTAAACAGGTTCTTAGCGCTCGCAATGGCTGAGGAAGTCGCGGGTGGCGGTGGCGCCGGCTTGGAATAGCCGCTGATAGTTGTCGTCGCCGGGGCTGATGTCAAATTCAGTAGCGCTGATGTCGCCGGTTTTTATGCTGATGCTGCGCGCCTGATCCCGCGGCGAATACTGATAGTTCAGGTTTTGCGCTTGCCAGGCGCTCTGGGCGATGTTCTGGATGTGCTGGATCAGGTTGGCGTCCGGTGACGGCTTGCCCAGCGGCGCGTCGAAACGGGCGCCGAAGGTTTTCTCCTCCTCCTTATCTTCTCCCTGCTTGGGCTTTGCTGGGTACTTGTCGTCGAAGAAGTTGATCGGGTAGTTCCAGATGGTGCCGCCGTCGACGAATACGCCGGCTGGCTGGCCGGGGTAGCTGAAGTTCTGCGCTTCGAAGAAGAAGGGGATGGACATGGAGATGCGCACCGCCTCGGCCACTTCCACGTCCGGCGTCAGCTCGGCGGAGAATATTCTGGCCTGATGGGCGTTGGCGTCGCAGCCTATCACGTGGAGCTGGCGGAAGGGCTGGTCGTTTTTGTGCAGCGCCGGCTTGGCGAAGTCGGCGAAAGTGTATTTCTTGTCCGGCCGTCCGTCCTTGAACTGGCTGGCGACCACGCCTTTCAGCCAGTGGTAGAAGTAGTCGCTGGAATACCAGCCTTTCTTGTTGAACAGGCGCAGCAGGCAGATGAAGTCTTCGAGCGAGATGTTTTTGGCGTGAGGCTCCAGGGCCTGCTGGGCTTGGAAGGCCTTGTGCGCGGCCTGCAGTTGCGGCGTGGCCGGATCAGCCACTTTTTGCGGAATCTTGCTGTAGTCCAGGGAGTCGGACAGTTCCTGGGTCTTGGCCGCGCTGAGGCGGAAACTGATCAGCATGGAGGATATGGCGCCGGCGGAGGCGCCGACCACGCGCTGGATTTGCGCCAGCGCGCCGGCCCGCTCCAGTTCCTCCAGCATGCCCAGGTAGGCGATGCCCCAGACGCCGCCGCCGGACAGCGCCAGGTTTTCGAATGAATATTTCATATGCCGCTCCTTGTCGTTGAAATGGGAATGACTCGCCATTTATGTGTACGGCATGGAGCGGCGTTTGCGGCTACTAGTTGACGCGGGCGCTTGGTTTGCCGGCCTTTCGGACAGGTGTGGCCACCGCGCCGCGCACTTCGAAACGGATTTTCTCCACCACCAGGCCCTTGGCGTCGCGCAGTTCCAGCGCGTGGCGGCCAGGCCAGGGGAACCAGGGCAGGCTGGCGCCTACGCCCAGGCGCTTGCCGTTCAGCCACCATTGCGGGCGGGCCACGCCGCGCGCGCGCAATAACAGGCGCTGATTGGCCGGCGGAATGTCCGGGTCCAGCGCGTAGACGCTGCCATCCACGGGGGCGGCGATGCCCGGCGTCTGGCTGGCGGCGCTGCCGCGCTCCGGCACGATCAGCGCGCGCTCGGTGCCGGCCAGGAACCATTCGCGGCGGCTGGCTTCCACATCCCCTTCATAGCGCACGGTCTGGCTCACCACGCCGGGCGGCGGGGAAGGCGGCAGGGAGGCCGGCGCGCCTTGCTGGGCGCGGTCCAGCACCGCCTGCCACACCGGCGCCGCGCCGTGCATGCCGGACACGTCCCACATCGGTTCGCCGGCGGCGTTGCCCACCCATACCGCCACCGTGCGCTGGCGCGAGAAGCCCACCGCCCAGTTGTCGCGCATGTCCTTGCTGGTGCCGGTCTTGACCGCGCTCCAGTAACGGGTGGACAGCGCGCTTTCCAGGCCGAAGGTGCGCGCGCGCGCGGTGCGGTCGGACAGGATGTCGGCGATGATGAAGCTGCTGGCGGCGTCCAGCTGCCGCTGCGGCTTGGGCTTGGGGTCCGCCAGCGTCCAGCGGGTCGGGCTGGCCAGGCCTTGATTGGCCAGGGTGCGGTAGGCGTTGGCCAGCTCCAGCAGGCGGATGTCGGCGGCGCCCAGCGCCAGGCTGAAGCCGTAGTAGTCGCCGTCCTGCTGCAGGCTGCTCAGGCCCAGCCGGTACAGGCGGTCGCGCAGCGCGTTGGGGCCCACCATTTCAATGGCGCGCACCGCCGGCACATTGAGGGAGGAGGCCAGCGCGGTGCGCGCCGACACCAGGCCCTTGAAGTCCTTGGCGTAGTTTTGCGGCGCGTACAAGCCGGCGCCGGTTTGCAGGCTTAGCGGGCTGTCATCCAGCAGGGAGGCGGCGCTCAGGTAGCGCCGCTCCAGCGCCAGCTGATAGAGGAAGGGTTTGAGGGTGGAGCCGGCCTGGCGCAGCGAGGTGACGCCGTCCACTTCGGCGGCGTTGGACAGGCCGCGGCCGCTGGAGCCCACCCAGGCCAGGATGTCGCCGCTGGCGTTGTCCAACACCACCAGCGCGCCGTCCTGCACATTGCGCTGCGCCAGCGCGGCCAGGTGGCGGCGCAGCACCGAGGCGGCATAGCGCTGCAGACCCAGGTCCAGCGTGGAAGCGATGCGGCTGCCGGCCGTCAACGGCTGGCGCTGCAGCAGCTTTTGGGCGAAGTGGGGCGCGTCCTGCTCCGCCAGCGGATTGGCGGCGCGGCTCTGCGCCAGTGCCTGGCGGGTGCGCACCGCCAGCGCCGCGCAATTGGGCTGGCGACGCATGTCCTGCAGAATGCGGCAGGCGCGGACGGCCACTTTGTCCGGCGCGGCGTTGGGCGCGCGGATCAGCGCCACCGCGATGGCGGATTCTTCCAGATTGAGGCCGGCCGGCAGTTTGCCGAACAAGGTGGCGGACAAGGCGGACAGGCCCACCAGCTCGCCGCGGAAGCCGACCAGATTGAGGTAGGCCTCCAGGATCTGCGCCTTGCTCCAGTGGGTTTCCAGCCAGGCGGCGGACCAGCCCTGGCCCATTTTCTGCCACAGGCTGCGGCCATTGCGGCCCACTTTGAGATCGTTATCCAGCAGGCCGGCCAGTTGCATGGTCAGCGTGGACGCGCCGCGGGTGCGGGTGTTCCACAGATTGCCCCAGGCCGCGGCGGCCACGCCGGACCAGTCCACGCCGCTGTGCTGATAGAAACGCCGGTCTTCCGACACCACCAGCGCGTGGCGGAAGGCGGGCGAGGTATCGGCCAGCCCGACCCAGTCCAGCCGCCGGCCTTGCTTGTCCACTCGCAGCCGCTGTAGCGGCTGGCCGTTGCGGTCCAGCACCACCACATCCGACGGCCGCCATTCCGCCTTGACCTGCTGAAAACTGGGCTGGGCCAGCGCCGGCACGGCGGCGGCGCTCAACGCCAGCGCCGCCAGCCACTTCCGGGGACCTCGAAAAACCGTCGCGAGCGGTTCGAGAGCAAGGCGCACCGCGCACAGCGACCGAGATAGTACAAGTCGTACAGCGAGGGAGCGAGCACGGAGCAACGCGGCTATTGGACCGCGTAGCAGGTTTTTCGAGGTCCCTTTCCATCGTCTGTTATTTTCCATCAACTACCTTGAACACCGGGTTGGGCGACATGCCGAACACGTCCGGCGCGTACAGCGCTTCCACTCGCGTCGGCGGCAGCTTGAAGGCGCCGGAGTTGTTCAGGCGCATGGTGTAGCTGGCTTTCAGGCCGCCGCGCGGCACGTAGCCGTAGTAGGCGCGGTAGCCGGAGAAGCGGCGCTCCACGTAATCGGCGGGGTCGCCGTCGTTGTCGGCCTTGGTGTTGATCGCGGAATCCCGGCCCAGGCCGGAACCCAGGATGGTGGCGCCGGCCGGGATCGGGTCGTTGACCACTACCCAGGTCATATCGCTTTGCGCCTGGATTTCCAGCGTGACCTTGACCACGTCGCCGGGCTGGTACTGGCCGCTGGTTTTCTGGCTGACCGGGCTCAGCGTTTTCTTGATGCTGTAGCCGGCGTAGCGCGGCGCCTTGAGCGCGATGGCGGCTTCGGCCTGGATGGTGGCCCACGGCGCGCCGCCGCCGGCGTGCTTGAGCTGCAGGCTGCCGCCGCCGGCGGGCCAGGGTAGCAGGCCCAGCGCCTTGACGCCTTCCTGCGGCCAGCCCAGGTTCAGCTTGGCGCCGCCCAGCGCGGCGCTGGTCTGGCCGCTGACCGGCGTGGTTTCGAACTGACGCGAGAATTGCGCGACGGCCAGGCTGCCCCACAGATTGGAGGTGGTGGTGCCCCAATGGCCTTTTTGCTGGCGCCCCAGCAGGCCGGTGAGCAGGCGCGGCATGTCCGCCTGCCAGCCCGGCAGCTTGCGCACCGTCAGCAGCAGCTTGGCGGCGTTGACGTCGGCGCTGCCCATCAGCCACCAGGTGTTGTCGCTGGCCTCGGTGCTGAAGCCCATGCGCGTGCCCTGGTAGGTGAGACGCGCGCGCAGCAGGTTTTCCGCCTCGCTCAGCCGCGCGGCGCGCTGCGGGATGTCGGTGGCGCGGTTCAGCAGCGCCAGCCAGTCCACCAGCATGGCGGTGCTCATCTTCTGCGGGTTGAGGTCCAGCACGTCCAGCATGGCCGGGCGGAAGCGGCCATAGCGCGCCAGCGCTTCCATCGCGCTCAGGCGGCGGGCGTCTGCGTCCTGGCGGCCCAGCGGCAGATCGCGCTTGATCCGGCCCTCGACGAAGGCGGACAGGCCGTCCAGCAGCCGCGCGCGCTGGGCTTCGGGGATGGCGACGCCGGCTTCGTGGGCGGCGGCCAGCAGATAGCCGCTGAGGATGTCGCTGCCGCGATCCGGCGCGCCTTCGGCCAGCGGGAAGTAGGCGGCGAGGCCGCTGCCGTCCAGATACAGCGGCAGCTCGCTCATCAATTGATCCCAGCGCTTGGCGTCGGCCAGGCCCAGCGCCACCGAGCTGCGCTGTTCCAGGCAGACATAGGGGTAGTCCTGGAACCAGCGGCGCACGCCGGGCAGTTCATTGCCCAGCTTGGCCTGCAGGCTGACGCGGACACCGCCGCGGCCGGGCAGGGCGCCCGGCGGCAAGGCGACGGGGATGCTCAGCTCCGGCGCCACGCGTTGCAGCGTGGCCTGCTCCACGGTGATGGGCACCGCCGGCTCGATTTCCTGGCGCAGCGCCAGCTTGTCGGCGGCCTTGCCGTCCACTTGCTGGGCGCTGAAGCTCCATTTCAGCTCCTTGACGTCGTTGGGCACCGTCACCGGCCAGCTCAACAGCCGCGCTTCGCCCACCGGCAGGCTGATTTCCTGCGGCGGCAAGGCCGGCAGGCCGGGCGCGCCGGCCTGGACCTTGACCTTGAGCGGCTTGTCGCCGCCGTTGCGCACGGTGACGCCGGCGCTGAACTGGTCGCCTTCGCGCGCCAGCGGCGGGATGCCGGAGCTCAGTTGCAGGTCCTGGGTGACGTTGAAGCCGGCTTCGCCGGTGCCGAACAAATCATTGCCCGCGTCGGCCACCGCCACCAGGCGGAAGCGGGTCAGCGCGTCGTTGATGGGCACTTTGACGTGGGCGCTGCCGTTGGCGTCCAGCACCACGCGCGGCTGCCACAGCAGCAGGGTGTCCAGCAGTTCGCGAGTGGGCGCCTTGCCGCCGCCGCCGCCCGGCGGCAGCGATTTGCGGCCGTAATGGCGCTTGCCCACCACTTCCAGTTGGGCGGTGGCGGTTTCCACGCCGTAGCTGTGGCGCTGGTACATCGCCTGCATCAGTTCCCAGCTGCGGTTGGGCTGCAGTTCCAGCAGCGCCTCGTCCACGGCGGCGAAGGCCACTTCGGTGCCGGCCGGCGCCGGCTTGCCGCCGGGCAGCTTGACTTGGATGCTCACGTCGGCGGTTTCGCGTATGCCGTAGCTCTTGCGCGCCGGGCTCACCGTCACGTCCAGCCGCTTGGCGGCGTCGCCCACCTGGATTTCGGCGATGCCGTATTTGAAGGCCGGCCGCGACAGGTCCACCATGCTGGTGGGCGGGGTGTAATCGCCGCCTTCGTTCCAGTAGGCGTCCCACCATTCGCTCGGGGTTTTCCAGCCCCAGGTGAAGAAGGAGTACCACGGCACTTCGCGCACGCGGCCGCGCACCGCCAGCACCGAGACGTAGACGTTAGGGGTCCAGCCCGGCTCGATCTTGAGCTCGATCACTGGGTTCTTGCCTTCCAGTTCCACCACTCGGGTTTCGATCACGCCTTCGCGCTCTATCGCCAGCCAGGCGGTGGCTTTGCGGAAGGGCATGCGTACCTGGAAGCGGGCGGTTTCGCCGGGGGCGTAGCTGATTTTTTCCGGCAGGATGTCGATGCGGTCGTTGTTGTCCACGTCGAACCACAGCTCGTCGTGCTTGCTGACCCACACCGATTGCGCGCTTTGCGCCAGGTTGCCGTTGTCGTCGCTGGCTTCGGCGATCAACTCCATGTCGCCGGCGTCCTTGAGATTGATTTCGCAGAACATCAGGCCGCGGCCGTCGGTGCCGCCGCTGCACACCTTGCCCTTGTCGTCGGTTTCCTCATTGTGGTCCCAGGCGTAGAAACCGCCCACCAGCCGCTTGCGGCTGGACAGGTAGCGGTGTTCGCGCAGGCTGATCTTGACGTTCTTGCCGGCCAGCGGCTTGCCGGCGGTGTCCAGCACCACGGCCTTGAGCTGCAGCGCGCGGCCGGCGGTGATCCAGCTGTCCACGCTGATGCCCACTTGCAGGCCGGCCGGCCACAGCGGAATGCGGCGGGTCAGGGTTTGCACTTCGCCATTGGGGTCGCGGTAGGCGGCCTCGGTGACCAGATCGTAGCGGCGGTCCAGCTTGGGCAGCTTGTCCAGCGTGGTCTTACCGTTGCCATTGGCGTCCAGTTGCAGCGCGGACTTGTCCAGCAGCACCTTGCCATCGAGCGAGGACTCGGCCTGCTCGCGCTGGCGCTGCGGCGGGGAGAAGCTGTAATCCTCATAACCCTTGATGCGCTGGTAGGCATCGGCCAGCATGGCGCTGACTTCCACCGGCCAGCTCTTGGCCGGGCCGCCGTTGCCCCAGGACAGGGACACATTGAGCGGCAGCTGCTTGGGCGCGATGCCGGCGTTCTTCACCGTGGAGATGCGGCCGCTCATGGTGGGCAGGCGGAATTCCTCCACCCGGAAACCGCCGCTGTGCAGCGAATAGCCGTCCAGCTCCGGGCTGGAGGGCTTGTCCTTGTCGTCCGGCCCGCGCGCGCCCTTGCGTTCCAGGTAGAGGGTGTATTCGCCCAGCTTGGCTTCCTTGGGCAGCGCGTAGCTGCTCTCCGCGTAGCGGCCGTTGCGCCAGCTCAGTGGCAGGTTGATTTCGTCGCCGCTGCCGTCGTGGACGATGCGCAATTGCTGCGGCAACTGGCCGGGCTTGAGCTGCGCCAGGCCGCGGCTGACCTGGGTGCGCAGCAGATGCTTCATCGACACGGTTTCGCCGGCGCGGAACAAGGCGCGGTCCAGAATGGTGTGGGCCAGGATGTTGGGGCTGTCGCTCCACTGGGTGGGGAAGGGGAAGCGCCAGGATTCTATGCCGCGGTTCCAGCTGGAACGCACGAAGGACACGTCGTCGTTGCCCTTGGCGTCCTTGGCGGCGGCGGTGATGAACAGGCCGGACAGTTCTTCGTTATCGCAGTTGCCGGCCGGCAGCACGGATTTGACCGCGGCCACGCCCTTGGCGTCGGTCTTGCCGGACCACAGCGCATTGCCCTTGCAATCGTAGATGTTGACGCGGGCGGCCGGCACCGGCTTGCCCTTGTCCAGCGTGGTCACCCACACCGCGGCGTTTTCCTTGGAGCTCTTGAAGTGCACCGCCATATTGGTGACCAGCGCGGCGGTGCGCACATACATCGGCTTATTGCTGGCCAGCAACGATTTGCCCAGCAGCCGCGACGACACTTCCACCACGTAGAGGCCGGGCTTGGGCAGCGGGATGCCCACCACTTCGAACGGCCATTTGCCCTGCTTGTCCGGCTGGCTGGGCAGCTTCAGCGGCTGGGCGGCTTTCTCCTTGGCCAGCAGCGACAGGCGGCGGCTTTCTATGGTCTTGTCCTTGCCCGCGGGCAGGTAGCTCTCGTGATAGCGCAGCACCTTGGCCAGCCAGGCCATCATGTCCTGGTCCTTGTTCAGCCGCAGCGCCTGGCCGCCCAATTGCACCGATTTGATGTTGAGATCGCCTTCCACCCCGCGCAGGGTGATGGGCAGCGCCGCGTCCGCGCCGGACTCTATGATGCCGAACGGCGCGGCGGCGAATTTGGCCAGCGGCGGATAGTCGGCCAGCTTGATGGCCAGTGGGAAGCGCTCGGCGTTGACCAGCGGCCGGCCCACCTCGTCGCCAAAGTCCTTGGGCAGTTTCAGCGTCAACGTTTCCAAGGGCGGGAACGGCGGCGCGAAGCTGATGCTGTCCACCGGCTCGCCCTTGCTACGGGCCTCTGGCTGCGGCGCGCGTTCGGCGCCGGCGCCGCTCAGGCGCACCGCCATCGCCAGTTTCTCCGGCACCGGCGAGCTGAAGTTGAGGGTAATGGGCTTGAACGGGATGCAAGCGCCTTTGGCGTTCTCGCGCAGGCAGCTCATGCTGGCGCTGAACGGCGGCCGCACTTGGTAGCTGAGCCGGTCCGGCGTGGCCGCGCCGCGCTGGTGCACCAGGGTGAGCTTGCTGTCCGGCGCCAGGCGCTGACCGCAGCGCAGCGTCAGCACCTTGGCGGCTTGCGATTCCAATTTCAGATGCTTGAGCAGCGCCGCGCGCTCGCCGGCCGGCAAGGGCTGGACCGGTATGCGTTCCGGCAAGCTGGAGGATTGGCAATACAAGGACGAGGCCGGCACGCCGACGCCGTTGAATTGCAGCACGAAGGCCTGGTCTTCCTCGATGCGGCCGTTGCGCGGCCAGCGTTCCACCACTACCGGCGCGCCGGTATAGAAACGAAAGCTCAGGCCGGCGCCCACCGCCTTGCCCTGCAGGTCCTTGAGGCCGGGCTTGGGCGTGAAGCGGCAATCGGTATTGGCGGCCGGGGTTTCCGACACGTCCAGCACCCAGCTCTTGTCGTCCACCCAATGGCCCTTGGCCTTCAGGCCGCAGCTCCAGGCGAACGGCGCCGGCGCGGCGCTATTGCCCAGCGGAATCATGCTGCTGTTGAAAGTGGCGCGCACCTGCTGCACTTCTTTGACTTCACCCTGGGGGCTGAAGGTGGTGACGCCGGCGGCCAGGCTGGCGGCGCTGGCGACGCCGAGCAGGACGGACGCGAGACGGGATGGCAAGGACATGGACAAGGCTCCGGAAAATACCATTGCGATTATACGCGGCTGACCGGATATTGCGCGGGGAATGGCCGCAATCTTTGTTTGCCACTTTGGGGAGAGTATTAAGATTCGAACATGGATTTGTTGTTTTTTTACCATTCCAATGTGATTTTTCTAGGTGAATTACAGATTCACGTCATGCGAAGAGAAAGGGGTTTGGCCGAGCGCGAATCCATCGCCAACGGAATCCCAGCCATGTTTTTGTTTGCGCTCCAGCCTTGGCCGAGGCAGGTCCCACCGGGCTCGCTGGCTGAATGGGCATAATGGTCTAGAGCAAAAATTCCTAATCAAAACAACAGTTTTTTTGTGTGTTTATGTGAAGATTAACAATTCGCAACTACGTAGTTATACGGATTGGGAGCGGGCTCCATTGTCATAAAATCGCGGATTTTCAAGAAAACGCTATTTTTGTATGGGGCATTTGAAAGTATCGGCCTGGGTTTGCCGTGAGCCGGCCGGCCAGGTCGCGGCTGCGTTTTTGGCGCTGGGTTTTGCCGTGCCGGCATCGGCGCTGCCGGCGGCCACGCCGTCTCCCGATCAGCAATTGATCTTGCAGCAGGAGCGCGAGCGGGCCTTGCAAGAGCAAGTGCAGCCGGCGGCGCCCGATGTGCGCCTGCCGCGCCAGGCCGATGCGCTGGCGGACTACCCCGTTGGCGAGGCCCCATGCTTCGCCATCCGCGAGCTCAGGCTGGAGGGCGAACTGGCTGAGCGTTTCCATTGGGCGCTGGAGGCGGCCAACGCCGCCGGCCGCTGCCTGGGCGTCCAGGGGGTGAACCTGGCGATGAAGCGGGTGCAGAACGCCTTGATCGCCCAGGGCTATGTCACCACCCGGGTGTTGATCAAGCCACAGGACCTGAAGCCGGGCGTGCTGACGCTGACGCTGATCCCCGGCCGCATTCATGCGATCCGCTTCGCCGATCCGGCGTCGTGGCGCGCGCGCTGGTTCAACGCGCTGCCGGCGCGGCCGGGCGATGTGCTCAACTTGCGCGATATCGAACAGGCGCTGGAAAACTTCAAACGGGTGCCGACGGCGGACGCCGACATCCAGATCGAACCAGCCGGCGCCGATGGCGAAAGCGACTTGGTGATCGCCTGGAAAGAGACCTTGCCCATCCGCCTGTCCTTGAGCCTGGACGATGGCGGCAGCGACGCCACCGGCCGCTACCAGGGCAGCGCCACCTTGTCGCTGGACAATTTGCTCACCGTCAACGACCTGTTCTATTACAGCCAGGGCAAGGATTTGTTCCAGCATGACCCGCTGGGCTCCAAAAGCCGTTCGCTGCATTACTCGCTGCCCCTGGGCTACTGGCAGCTGGGTCTCACGCTCAACGATTACCGCTATCACCAGACCATAGCCGGCGCCAATGAGAAATACCTGTACCGCGGCGACAGCGAAAACAGCCAGCTCAGCCTGTCGCGAGTGGTGTATCGCAGCCAGGCGCACAAGACCACGCTGAGCCTGCGTGCCTACCAGCGCAAATCGCGCAACTTCGTCGAAGACACGGAAATCCGCCTGCAGCATCGGCAGACCGCCGGCTGGGAGCTGGGGCTTAGCCAGCGTTCTTATCTGGGCGACGCCACCTTGGACGCCGGCCTCAACTGGCGGCGCGGCAGCGGCATGTTGGGCGCCTTGAACGCGCCGGAAGAGGAAACGGGCAACGGCGGTTCCCGGCCCAGCATCGTATCCGCGGAGCTGAGCTATACCCAGCCGCTGCAAATCGGCGCGCAGAAACTGCGGCTCAACAGCCAATGGCGCGGCCAGTGGAGCAAGGGCGCGCTGGTGCCGCAGGACCGTTTCTCGATTGGCGGCCGCTACACCGTGCGCGGCTTCGACGGCGACTTGAGCCTGTCCAGCGAGCGTGGCTGGCTGTGGCGCAACGAACTGTCCTGGGCGATGGGCCCCAGCGGGCAGGAGCTGTATCTGGGCCTGGACCTGGGGCGCGTCAGCGGCGCCGCCAGCAGCCAGCTGATAGGCCGGCAACTGGCCGGCGGCGCCGTCGGCATGCGCGGCAGCCTGTTCAAGCGCCTGTCCTACGACATGTTCACCGGCTGGCCGATCCAGAAACCCGCCGGCTTCCACACTGGCGCCGCCTCGGGCTTCAGCCTGAACCTGCAATTTTGATCTTTGAATTCGGGGCCGGCGGCAAGACGCCGCACAGAGGGTCCCGCCCTTATCGAGAGTTTTGGCCATGAACCGTCTTTGTTATCGTCTGATTTTCAACCGCGCGCGCGGCCTGATCATGGCCGTTGCCGAGATCGTCAAGCCGATGGGCGCGGGCGGAGGCCGCTCCGCCGCGCCGGCGGCGCCAAGCCAGCGCCTGGGCGTGACCCTGCGCGGCATCGTCTGGGCCAGTTGGTGCGCGCTGGCCGGCGCCGCGGCGCTGGCCGGCGGCATCGTGGCGGACCCGAACGCTCCGGCGGCGCAACGCCCCAGCGTGATCAACACCGCCAACGGCTTGCCGCAGGTGAACATCCAGGCGCCCAGCGCCGCCGGGGTGTCGCGCAACCAGTACAGCCAGTTCGACGTCAACAAGGGCGGGGCCATTCTCAATAACAGCGCCACCAGCGTGCAGACCCAGCTGGGCGGCTGGATCCAGGGCAACCCCAATCTCAATCCGGCCGCGCCGGCGCGGGTCATCCTCAACGAAGTCAACAGCGCCCACTCCAGCCAGCTGCGCGGTTTCCTGGAAGTGGCCGGCGGCCGCGCCCAGGTCATCGTGGCCAACCCTTCCGGCATTCTCTGCGACGGCTGCGGCACCATCAACGCCGGGCGCATGACCCTGACCACCGGCCGCCCGGAACTGAATCCGGACGGCAGCCTGGCCGGCTACCGCGTGGAAAGCGGCGTCATCCGTATCGAGGGCGCCGGCATGCAGGCCGGCAGCACTGAATACGCCGAACTGATGGCGCGGGCGGTGGAAGTGCAGGCCGGCATCTGGGCGCCGCAGCTTAGCGTCAGCGCCGGCCGCAACCGCATCAGCGCCGATCACCAAAACATTCAGGCCCTGGCGGCGGACAGCGCCGGACGGCCCGGCTTCGCCATTGACGTGGCGCAGCTGGGCGGCATGTACGCCGGCAAGATCCGTCTGCTGGCCACCGAGGCCGGCGTCGGCGTGCGCAGCAGCGGCCAACTGAGCGGCGACGAGCAACTGAAGCTGGACAGCGCCGGCCAACTGACCCTGAACGGCCGCCAGAACGGCGGCGACATCCAATACCATGCCGCCGGCGACATCGAACACGGCGGCGCCAGCTACAGCCGCGGCAAGCTGGAGCTGAGCGGCGACGCCGCCCTGCGCCAGAGCGGCACCGTGGCGGCGGCAGGCGATGTGACGGTCGGCGCGCGCAGCATCGCCGCCAGCGGCGATTTCGCCGCCGGCAGCGACGACAAGGGGCAAGTGGGAACGAGCGGCGCGCTGAGCCTGAACGCCGGCGACAAGCTGCAACTGAGCGGCCACGCCTTGGCCGGCTCCAGCCTGGAACTGAAGGCAGCGGCGCTGGATGCGGCCGACGCCAAACTGCGCGCCAAGGATAGCGTGACGCTGACGGCGGAGAACGGGCTGGGCCTCAGCCGCGCCAGCTTGAACACCGGCCGGCTGCTCATCCAGGCCGGCGGGCAGCTCAATAGCGACGCGGCCAAGCTGCAAGCCGGTCAATGGCGGGCCAGCGCCGCCGCGCTCAGCAACCAGGGCGGCGTTTGGGAACAGCTGGGCCAGGGCAGCGGCGACTTCCGCATCGGCCAACTGCTGGACAACCGCGGCGGCCGCATCGAGGCCGACAGCCTGGCGCTGAGCCTTGGCCGGCTGGATAACGGCGGCGGCAAACTGCTGGCCCTGGGCGACACGGCGCAGTCCTGGAGCGTGCGGCAAGATCTGAGCAATCAGGGCGGCCTGATCGGCGGCAACGCCGAGCTGCGCCTGAACGCCGGCAGCCTGGACAATGCCGGCGGCACGGTGCAAAGCGCGCGCGGTCTCACGCTGCGAATCGATGCCGCCGCCGGCAACCGCGACGGCAAGCTGCTGGCCGCGGACGGTTTGAACTTGACGGCCGGCAGCCTGGACAACCGCGACGGCGGCCGTGTCGATGCCGGCAAAAATCTGGTGCTGAATACCTCCGGCCTGCTGGACAACCGGGCCGGTCTGCTGGCGGGCAATACCGATGTCGCCATCAGCGCCGGCGCGCTGAGCAATGCCAAGGGCGCGATAGAAAGCCTGGGGGAACTGAGGCTGAGCGCCCAGGGCTTGCTGGACAACAATCAGGGCAAGCTGCTCAGCGCCGGCGCGCAGATGCTGAAAGCCGATGGCTTCGCCAATGACGGCGGCAGCATAGGCAGTCGCGGCAGCCTGTCACTGGACAGCGGCGCCGCCAGCAACCGCGGCGGCGAAATCCTCAGCCTGGGCAATGCCGAATTCAAGCTGGCCAGCCTGGACAACGCCGGCGGCAAAGTACACGGTGACGGCAAGCTGGAACTGCAGGCACAGGGCGACATCCTGAATCAGCAAGGGGTGGTCAGCACGTTGCAACAGCTGGAGCTGCACAGCCGCGACGGCAAGATAGCCAGCCAAGGCGGCAAGCTGCAGGCCGGCGCTACGCTGAACGCCAGCGCGAAGCTGCTGGACAATAGCCAGGGCGGCGTCATCGACGGCGGCGGCAAGCTGACGCTGAACAGCGCCGGCCAACTGGGCAATGACGACGGGCGCATCCATGGCGGCGCGGCGGTGGAGCTGCAGGCCGGCGGCCTCGGCAATGCCGGCGGCGCGCTGGAAAGCGCAAGCACGCTTACGCTCAAGGTGGACGGCAGGCTGGACAACCACGGCGGCAAACTGTTGAGCGAGCAAGCGCAGAGCTTGCAGGCCGGCAGCCTGAACAACGACAAGGGCAGCATAGGCAGCCGCGCCGGCTTGACGCTGGACAGCGGCGTCGCCAGCAACCGCGGCGGCGAAATCCTTAGCCTGGGCGATGCCGAACTCAAACTGGCCAGCCTGGACAATGCCGGCGGCAAGCTGCACAGCGACGGCAAGCTGGAGCTGAGGGCAGAGGGCGATATCCTGAGCCGCAAGGGCCAGATCAGCGCCTTGAAGCAAGTGGAACTGCATAGCCAGGGCGGCAAGCTGGACAGCCAAGGCGGCAAGCTGCTGTCCGGCGGCACGCTGAACGCCAGCGCGCAGCTGCTGGACAATAGCCAGGGCGGCGTCATCGATGGCGGCGGCAAGCTGAGCTTGAACAGCGCCGGGCGGCTGGACAATGCCGGCGGTCGCATCGGCAGCGGCGCCGACATCGCGCTGCGAGCGGGCGAACTGGAGAACGCAGGCGGCGTGGTGGAAGGCGAGGCTGCCGTCAGCACGAATATCGACCAGGCCTTGAACAATGGCCAAGGCAAGCTGCGCAGCAAGCAGGCGCTAAGCGTGCAGGCCGGCAGCGTCAACAACGACGGCGGCGAGATCGCCAGCCATCAGAGCTTGAGCTTGCAAGCCGGCGCCGCCAGCAACCGCGGCGGCGAAATCCTCAGCCTGGGCGATGCCGAGTTCCAACTGGCCAGCCTGGACAATGTCGGCGGCAAGCTGCTCAGCGACGGCACGCTGCGGCTAGGGGCGCAGGGCGACATCCTGAACCAGCAAGGGGTGGTCAGCACGCTGCAGCAACTGGAACTGCATAGCCGCGACGGCAAGATAGACAATGCGGGCGGCAAGCTGCAGGCCGGCGCTACGCTGAACGCCAGCGCGAAGCTGCTGGACAATAGCCAGGGCGGCGTCATCGACGGCGGCGGCAAGCTGACGCTGAACAGCGCCGGCCAACTGGGCAATGACGACGGGCGCATCCATGGCGGCGCGGCGGTGGAGCTGCAGGCCGGCGGCCTCGGCAATGCCGGCGGCGCGCTGGAAAGCGCAAGCACGCTTACGCTCAAGGTGGACGGCAGGCTGGACAACCACGGCGGCAAACTGTTGAGCGAGCAAGCGCAGAGCTTGCAGGCCGGCAGCCTGAACAACGACAAGGGCAGCATAGGCAGCCGCGCCGGCTTGACGCTGGACAGCGGCGTCGCCAGCAACCGCGGCGGCGAAATCCTTAGCCTGGGCGATGCCGAACTCAAACTGGCCAGCCTGGACAATGCCGGCGGCAAGCTGCACAGCGACGGCAAGCTGGAGCTGAGGGCAGAGGGCGATATCCTGAGCCGCAAGGGCCAGATCAGCGCCTTGAAGCAAGTGGAACTGCATAGCCAGGGCGGCAAGCTGGACAGCCAAGGCGGCAAGCTGCTGTCCGGCGGCACGCTGAACGCCAGCGCGCAGCTGCTGGACAATAGCCAGGGCGGCGTCATCGATGGCGGCGGCAAGCTGAGCTTGAACAGCGCCGGGCGGCTGGACAATGCCGGCGGTCGCATCGGCAGCGGCGCCGACATCGCGCTGCGAGCGGGCGAACTGGAGAACGCAGGCGGCGTGGTGGAAGGCGAGGCTGCCGTCAGCACGAATATCGACCAGGCCTTGAACAATGGCCAAGGCAAGCTGCGCAGCAAGCAGGCGCTAAGCGTGCAGGCCGGCAGCGTCAACAACGACGGCGGCGAGATCGCCAGCCTGCAAGGCTTGGATTTGCAGACGGGCGCGGCCAGCAACCAAGGGGGCGTCATCGCCAGCTTGGGCAAGGGCGAGTTCCGACTGGACAGCTTGCGGAACATCGACGGCAAGATTCTGAGCGGCGGCCAACTGCAGTTGGCCGCGCAGCGCGACATCCAGAATGCGCGCGGACTGATCGGCGCCGATCAACAACTGAGGCTGAGCAGCCGCGACGGCAAGATAGACAATCAGGGCGGCAAGCTGCAGGCCGGCGACACCTTGGCGCTCAGCGCGCGACAGCTGAACAATGGCCAGGGCGGCGTCATCGACGGCGACGGCAAGCTGACGCTGCACAGCGCCGGCCAACTGGGCAATGACGGCGGCCGCATTCGTGGCGGCGCGGCGGTGGAACTGCAGGCCGGCGAGCTGAGCAATGTCGGCGGCACGCTGGAAAGCACCGGCGCGCAGGCGCTCAAGGTGGATGGCGCGCTGGACAACCACGGCGGCAAATTGCTGAGCGAGCAGGCGCAGAGCCTGCAGGCCGCCAGCCTGAACAACGACGGCGGCAGCATCGGCAGCCGCGCCGGCTTGAAACTGGACAGCGGCGCCGCCAGCAACCGCGGCGGCGAAATCCTCAACCTGGGGGATGCCGAACTCAAACTGGCCAGCCTGGACAACAACGGCGGCAAGGTGCACAGCGATGGCAAGCTGGACGTGCGGACACAGGGGGAACTCCTGAACCGCAAGGGCCAGTTCAGCGCGTTGAAACAACTGGAGCTGCGCAGCCAGGCCGGCAAGCTGGACAACCAGGGCGGCAAGCTACTGTCCGGCGGCACGCTGAACGCCAGCGGACAACAACTGGACAATAGCCAGGGCGGCATCATCGACGGGCGCGGCGCGCTGGACCTGTCCGCCAACGATGGCCTGGACAACCGCGGCGGCGCGATCAGCGCCGGCGCCGGCCTGACGGCGCAGGCCGCCAAGATCGACAACGCCGGCGGCGCAATGGAAAGCGAAGCCGCGCTGACCTTGAGCGCCAGCGGCCAGCTGAATAATGCGAAAGGCTCCTTGCTGAGCAACCAGCGACAAAGCCTGAAAGCGGGCAGCCTGAACAACGACGATGGCGACATCGTCAGCCGCGCCGCGTTCAAGCTGCAAACCGGCGCCGCCAGCAACCAAGGCGGCCGCATCACCAGCCTGGGCGACGGCGAGATCCAGCTGGATCAACTGGACAATGGTGGCGGCAAGCTGCAAAGCGGCGGCGCGCTGACCCTGCTGAGCCAAGGCGAGATCAAGAACCAGCAGGGCCGCATCAGCGCTCAGCGCACGATGCGGCTGGACGGCAGCGCGCTGCGCAATCAGCACGGCACACTGGCCGGCGGCGAAGGCATCGAGCTGCGCGCCGGCCAGATGGACAACCAGGACGGCGCGGTGGCCAGCCAGCGCGGCTTGAGCCTGACGCTGGACACGCTGGACAACCGCGACGGCAAGATGCAGACCCTGGGCGAAATGACGCTGAGCAGCGCCGGCCTGCTGAATAATCAGGGCGGCAAGCTGGTGGCGAATCAGGGCCTGCAACTGAGCGCCGGCGAACTGGACAACCAGCGTGGCCTGATCAATAGCGGCCAGGCCATGAAGCTGGACGGCGGCGTGCTGCGCAACCAACACGGCAAGCTGATCAGCAGCGCCGATGCGAGCTATCAGCTGACGCAATTGCTCAATCAGGACGGCGAACTGCAAAGCGGCGGCGCGGCGCAACTGAGCCTGAGCGGCGCGCTGGACAATAGCCAGGGCAAGATCATCACCGACCAGGGCCTGCGGCTGCAGGCCGCCGCGGTCAACAACGCCGGCGGCATGCTCAGCAGCCGCGGCGCCTTGGCGCTGAGCGCCGGCGAACTGGGCAACCGCTATGGCAGCCTGCTGAGCCTGGGCGACATCAGCCTGGGCCTGAGCGGCTTCGACAATCAATACGGCCAAGTACAGACCGCGGGTGCGCTGGACGCGCAACTGAGCGGCCAGATCGACAACCGCCAGGGCAAGCTGATCGCCGATCGCGACCAGCGGCTGCGCGCCAGCCTGCTGCACAACCAGGGCGGCGCGGTCAGCAGCGGCCAGGCGCTGAGCCTGAACGCCGGGCAATTGAACAACCAGGGTGGCAAGATGGTGGGGCAGGCCAGCCTTAGTCTGGACCTGCGGCAGGATTACGTCTTCCGCGACGGCGACACCCTGGCCAGCCAGGGCGCGCTGAGCCTGCACACCAGCGGCAGCCTGCGCAATGAGGGAAAATGGGCCAACACCGGCAACATCAGCCTGCAAGCAGCCAGCTTCAGCAATGCCGCCGGCGCCAAGCTGGCCGCGCGCGGCCAGCTGGACATCAACAGCACCGGCCAGGCGCTCAACCAGGGCCGGCTGGACGCCGAGCAACTTAGCTTGACCGCGGCGGCGCTGGACAACACCGGCATGATCAGCGGCCGCGACGTCACGGTGAACGGCGGCGTCATCGACAACCACGGCGGCCAGGCGGTGCTGGCCGCCACCCGCAGCCTCAGCCTCAACGCGGGCAGCCGCCTGAGCAACCGCGACAGCGGCTACATCTACAGCGGCGGCGCCTTGAGTCTGAGCAGCGGCGACCTGATTGAAAACATTTCCACCACCATAGAGGCCGAAGGCGATGTTTCCATCCGCGCCGGCCGGCTCAACAACCAGCGCACCCACGTCAATATCCAGCGCGCGGCGGAAAGCAAGAACTATAGCTGGTACAAGTACAACTACTATTGGGACGTGTTCGAACGCGTGGGCGGCTGGGACTGGTCGGCCGTCACCAAATCGCTGCCGGTCAACGACGCTGAAGCGGCCAAGACGCGTTACGGCACCATCCTGCAGGTGAATGAAGCCAAGAAGCAGGCCCTGGTCCGTTTCCAAGGCACTCAGGAACGCTGGGTCAACTACAACGCCATCAAGAAAAACGACAGCGGCGGCTACGACATGACCTTCTACCAAGGCTACAGCTGCTTCCAGGGTGCGGCCTGTCCTTACGAGCACACCGTCTGGCGCGAGGTATGGTCTGGCCGCAACGAACAATGGAACCCGGACATTCACATCAATCCGCTGGAGCTGGATTTTGTCGACCCCAATAACAAGTTCAACTTGCGGAATCGCTCCGCCAGCGGCACCAAGACCCGAGACAAATTGATCTCCGTCGGCGAAGTCGCCAGCCTGAGCGCCGGCGGCAATATGACGGTGAGCATCAGCGGACAACTCTTGAACGACGCCAGCCGCATCGCCGCCAATGGCGGCATCACCATCAACGGGGCGGACAACGGCGGCGGAGATGGCCGGGTGATCAACCGCGCCTATTCCGTCAACGAGCGCATCCAGGAAACCGGCACCGATCACTACGACCGCAACACCCGCCATTGGTATCCCACATACACCTTGGACAAAACGGTGGCGCTGCAGACCATAGACGCCACCATCGCCGGTCACCAGGGCGTCAGCGTGCGCGCGCCCAGCATAGAAAACATCACCGTCAATCCGGCCCAGGTCAGCGTGGCCGAAGCGGCCAAGGCCGCCGCGAAGGCGGAACAGGCGGCTTGGGACGGCGCGCAGACCGCCGCCAGCGCCGGCCAGGCCCGTGGCGGCCAGGGGCCGCAGGCCGGCCGCCTGGGCCAGGTGCAATCCGGCGCGGAGGCCTTGCCCTTGAGTTTGGGCGCGGGCGAACGCATCGCTCCTAGCGCCGGGCATAACGCGGTGGCCGCGGTGCAAGCCGGCACGGCGGCACAGCAGGTCAAGCTGGAGCAAAACCCGTCCACTGTCGGCCCGGCGCTTGAAGGCGCCAAGCTGGAGCACGCCCAGGCCGGCGGCGCCCCCGCCGCCGCGCAAGTGGCCACGGCCCAGCCGCGCGCGCAAGCGCATCCGCTCAAGGGCAGCGCCGCCCAGCCCGGCTTGCTGGACCGCCTGCCCAACAACCAGCTGTTCCAGCAAAACCCCAGCCCCACGGCGCCCTACTTGATAGAGACCGACAGCCGCTTCACCGAGTACAACAACTTCGTCAGCAGCGACTACATGCTGAAACAGTTGAACTACGACCCGGCCGGCGTGCACAAGCGCTTGGGCGACGGCTATTACGAGCAAAAGCTGGTGCGTGACCAGATCCTGGCGCTGACCGGCCGCCCATCGCTGCGCGGCGAAGACGCCACCGAGCAATTCAAGGCGCTGATGAACCAGGGCGTCAACGTGGCCAAGGACTTCCGGCTCACCACCGGGGTGGCGCTGACGCCGGCGCAAATCGCCGCCTTGCAGCAAGACATCGTCTGGATGGTCAGCGAAACCGTCCACACCGCCAACGGGCCGCAAACCGTGCTGGTGCCCACCGTCTATCTGGCGCACAACACCGTGGGGCTCACCGGCGACGGCGCGGTGATCGCCGGCAAGGACCTCAGCCTGTCCGCCGCCAGCCTGAGCAATAGCGGCAAGCTGCAAGCCGATCAAAGCCTGGTGGCCAAGGCCGATGTCATCCGCAACACCGGCGGCCTGATCCAGGCCGACACCGTCAAGCTGCTGGCGGACAACCTGACGCTGGACACTGATCTGCAGAACGCCGGCCGCCAGGCCGCCGTCAGCGGGCGCGATGTCAGCCTGAGCGGCGCTGACATCGCTTTGAAGGGCGCCAAGGTGGACGCCTTGGAACAACTGACGCTCAGCGCCAGCAACAATCTGACCTTGAGCACCGCGCGCAGCCGCAAGGAAGGCAGCGTGGACCTGATTGCCGGCAGCATGGGCAACCGCGATGCCAGCTTGGGCCCCGATGTGGGCGGCAGCGGCATCGCCACCGTCAGCGGCGTGTGGGAGACCGCGCAGGGCAGCAGCCTGCAATCCGGCGGCAAGCTCAACTTGAGCGCGGGCAAGGACCTGACGTTGACCGGCTCCAGCGCCCAGGCCAAGGGTCAACTCAATGTCAGCGCCGGCAACCGGCTGTCGGTGTTGGCCGATAAAACCACCAACAACACCAAGCTCACCGCCGATAGCGCCAGCTCTCGCGTGGAGGCGCGCTATCAGGCCGATACGCTGATTGCCAGCCAGCTCAGCGGCGGAGCCGGCGTGGTCGCCGTGGCCGGCCAGGCGCTCAGCGTGCAAGGCAGCCGCGTCGCCAGCGATCAGGGCCAGGTGCTGCTGTCCGGCACCCAAGTGGATATCGGCGCGACGGAGCGCCATGTGGAAATCGACGATTACGAAAACAACCACATTGGCCAGACCCGCAGCCAACGCCAGCAAGCCATTCGCGACACGCAAGCGCAGGGCAGCCAGATCGGCGGTCAGCAGGGTGTGACCATCCAGGCACGCGATACCGACATCAAAGTGCTGGGAAGCGATATCGCCAGCGATAAAGGCGATCTCAAGCTCAGCGCCACCCGCGACATCCAAGTGGGCGCGGCGGAAGAAAGCTACAGCTTCCAGGAACAATCCAGCAGCACCCGCAAGGGCTTGGCCAGCAGCAAGCAAAGCCAGGGCAAGACCGATAATTGGCAAACGACAGCCAAGGGTAGCAGCCTGTCCGGTGACAGCATTCGTATCCAAGCCGGACAGGACCTGACCGTGGCCGGCAGCAGCGTGGCGGCCACTCATGACGTGGATCTGCTCGCCGGCCGGGACGCCAACGTCACCACCGCAGAGAATCGTCAGTACAACCACCACGAGGAAAGCGTCAAGAAATCCGGCTTGCTGAGTAGCGGCGGCATCGGCTTCAGCATCGGCAGCCAGAAACAGCGAGACCAAGTAGGCGAAACCAGCGTCAGCCATACCAGCAGCACCGTTGGCAGCGTGCTGGGCCATGTCAATGTCGATGCTGGCCGCAATGCCTTGATCAAGGGCTCCGACCTGGTCGCCGGTGGCGACATCGACGTGTTGGCGCAGAACATCCGTGTCGAAGACGTGGCCAACCGCTATCAGCGCGACGAGAAGCACGAAGCCAGCAAGAGCGGCCTGACCGTGGCCTTGTCCGGGGCGGTGGGCTCCGCCGCCAATACCGCGGTGCAACAGGCGCAGGAACTGAGCAAGGCGCCCAGCGGCCGCCTGGCCGCGCTGCAAGGCATACAGGCCGGCCTGTCCGGCTATCAAGCCTACCAGGCCTATCAGCAGGAAATGCTGAAGCCGGCGGAAGAGCAAAGCTTTGTCGGCGTCAGCCTGTCGGTGGGCAGCCAGAAGAGCGAATCCCACAGCCAGCGCCAGCAAAGCCAGAGCCAGGGCAGCCAGCTCACCGCCGGCGGCAATCTCAGCCTCACCGCCACCGGCAGCGGCGCGAAGGATGCCCAGGGCAAGGCGCAGGATGGGGACATCAGCGTCACCGGCGGCCATCTCAAGGCTGGCAAGGACCTGACGCTGGACGCCGCGCGCGACTTGCAGCTGCAGGCCGGCCATCATCAGGACAGCCAGAACGGCGGCAACAACAGCAGCGGCTGGAACGTGGGCGTCAGCATAGGCATAGGCCAGGGCGCGGGCATTTCCGTGTTCGCCAACGCCAACAAGGGCAAGGGCAAGGAGGAGGGCAATGGCAGCCGCTGGAACGAAACCGTGCTCAGCGCCGGCGACACCCTGAACCTGCAAAGCGGCCGCGATACCAGCCTGACCGGCGCGCAAGCCAGCGGCAAGACCGTGGTGGCGGACATCGGCCGCAATCTGACGCTGCAAAGCCAGCAAGACCGCGACTACTACCACAGCCAGCAAAGCAATATCTCAGCCGGCGCCAGCTTCACTTTCGGCAGCATGAACGGCAGCGCCTCCATCAGCGGCAGCCGCCAGAAGGCGGACAGCGACTTTGTCAGCGTGCAGCAGCAAACCGGCCTCTACGCCGGCCAGGGCGGCTTCGACATCCAGGTGGGCCGCCATACCCAACTGGACGGCGCGGTGATCGCCAGCACCGCCAAGGCCGACAAAAACACGCTGGATACCGGCACGCTGGGCTTCAGCAATCAGCACAACCAGGCGGACTTCAAGGTGGAAAGCCAAAGCTTCGGCTTCAGCACCGGCGGCAGCCTCACCGGTACGCTGAAAGGCACGCTGATGAGCCAGGGCGCCAGCAGCGTGCTGGGCGGCGGCAACAGCAGCGGCCACGCCGAATCCACCACCTATGCCGCGGTCAGCGAAGGGGCGATCAAGGTCCGCGACCAGGACAAACAGCAACAAGACCTGAAAGCTCTGAGCCGCGACGCCGAACACGCCGCCAACGGCCTGAGCCCTATCTTCGATAAGGAGAAGGAGCTCAACCGCTTGCAGGAAGCACAGCTGGTCGGCCAGATCGGCGCGCAAGCCACCCAGATCGTCGCCACTGAGATGATGATGAAGGCGAACGAGGAGTTGCGACGCAATCCCGCATATGCGGACAGCGAAGACTATAAGAAGCTGAACGCTAAATGGGGTGCCGACAGCGATTTCCAGCGTGCCGCCCAAGCCGCCACCGCCGCGCTGCAAGGCCTGGCCGGCGGCAATGTGCAAGCCGCCATCAGCGGCGCCGCCGCGCCTTACCTGGCCGGCGTGGTCAAGAACATGACCGACGGCAACAAGGAAGCCAATGTGATGGCGCACGCCTTGCTGGGCGCGACGCTGGCGCAGATGAAGGGAGAAAACGCGGCAGCGGGGGCGGCCGGCGGCGCAGCGGCTCCTATCGTGGCAGAATTGCTGCTTAGCCAACTATACCCAGGGAAAGCAGTCAAGGATCTCAACGAGTCCCAGAAACAGACCATTTCCGCGCTGACCACGATGGCGGGCAGTCTGGCGGGCTCGCTGGCTGGGGGGGATAGTGCCGGGGCGTTGACTGGGGCGCAGACGGCTAAGAATGAAGTAGAGAACAATACACTAAAGCCCAAAGAAATTGATGCTTTGGGAAGAAAGCTTGCAACTCAGTGTGGAGGGAAGCAAGGTGCAGCTAAGTCATTATGTGAAAATGACTTAATTAAAGTTGCAGTTCAAGAAAGTGATCGGCGAAATAACTTTAGCCCAGAGTACCAAAAGGCATTCAATACCGCATTGAATAATGCAATGTCTAGTGTATCCTCAATTTGCAAGGCAGATAGTCAGTGTGTTACTGAGGTTGCAAACAGCTTGCTGCAGGCACGATTGACATGTAACACAGTTGAGTGCGCCAATGATATGGCCGGAGGTGCAATACGTAACGCAGCCGTGCATTATGGCGGGGTTCTGGATATCGTTAAAATTGCGGCTGGTGATTTTGGTTGGTTGATAGGGCTAAAGGGGCCGAAGGCAATTACCTCTGAGGGTACTGCAAAATCCGGATCGTTGGTCGTTGATACGGTTACCCCAAGTGGAACTGTACTTGTTCCTGGATCAGGGATAAAACCTGCGATCACGCAAGGTGGCACTGTTGAATTGTTTACAGATGCTTCAGGTGCCAAAGTTCCGGGAGCAGTGGCAGTTGGGCCGACAACGCCAAATGCAGTTGGGTCAAATGCAATGAGGATGCCAAATATTCCCAGTAACAGTCAGGCAACTGTAGTTGCGAATAATCCATTTATTCCGCCAAACGCAGGAGGAACCGGCTCTATGATGGATTACTTACCTGAGGCCGCTCGTATCACTCAGCCCGGAGGAGAAATTATTATTAATGGCACTCCCGCTAATAAGTATTTAACCAATATGCCGACGCAGGTGCAGCTTGATGCACTAGGTTTGTCAGTTAAGTATCAGGGCCCACTGCTCCCCCAGTTTCAAGGTATGACATTCTTGAGAACGGATGGCTCAGTACTTACGGCGCCAATGAAGTCGGTTGTGTTAGTAAAAAAACCATAAGGATTGCAAGTGAAAATTTTCAAAAATTGCTGGGATAAGATAGATACTTACAACTGTCAATATGGGGCGCATGTATTTTTCGATTCAACAGCGGAAATTTATGTAAACCAATGGCTGGCTCCTAGTCGTGAGCTATATCATGAATTTTCTCGAGTAAATGATGAAGGGTATGCGGGGCATTGTAAACTTGTATTTACCGGAGTGAGAAAATTCGATTTTCAAGTGACGTTGATGCATAAGGATGAAGATGGGAAATTGTTTTGGAGGGATCCTATGTGTACAAGCTACGAAGGTAATGTGACTGAAGGCTTAAAAGAGTATATTTTAGAAGGGAGTCTCCACGGGTTTTTATCGTCAGTTGCAATTAACGTGGAGGCCCAAGGATTTGAATTGCATATTTTAGAGAATGATGAACCAGCAAGGCAATCTTAGGTAATGTGATTTATTGGGCTAAATGGCAAGACTGTAACTGTGGAAATTGGGAGGCTTGGTATCAGTCGACCTACTGCGATGAGTATCCAGTTAACTCCGCCTTTTCTCATCAACAAGAAGAAACCGCGTTTTGGAGTGCAGGCATCATGCTGCAGCAGAAGCTGCAAAGGGAGCTTGGTGCAAGCTATCAGGTTGTTACTGGTTTTGAAAACCGCCCGATGGTGTGAGACGCACACCTAAAGTAAAAGAATGTTAACTTAGGAAGACTATGAGCATTGAAAGGCAGATGGAATTATTGGCTGAGTTGGCTCAAATTGTACATGAGTCAGCAGAAGAGCCGTATAGCGAGGCTCACTGCGATTTTGAGTATGAATGTGGCGAAAAGGACTGGGCCGTTGGTTTTGGTTTTTCTTATACTGCACAAGGGGTTAGTAAGTCTAAGCTTTTGAAAAACCCACAAAATCAAGTGCCGGAGTTAGTGCATGAGCTACATGAGATCATGCTTCATCATACAGGTGGTTTTTGGAAGCAATTTGTATTGTCTATTGATGCTGATGGCAAGGCCCATACCAAATTTTTTATTGAGGAGTAAGCTCATCAAGGCCACGAACGGATCTCTACCTTTGGGTGTTGTATAGAATGTACTGTATTGCAAAAAACCCGCAGCTGCGGGTTTTTTGCTGTGAATTGTGCGGGCTTGTTGGTACTAGCTATGCTGGCGGCGTGACTTTAGGTTGCATCTGGATGGTCTTTTATTTGCTTGGAGTTGCTTGAAAATGATGCACATGACAATGTGCCTTCTTGATAAGTCTATATTTGATCTGTCTTGTTGCTGTGATTTTTTATTGGCTCAGAAGAGGCCGTGTTTTGGAGTGCAGGCATCATGCTGCTGCAGCTGCAAAAGCAGGAAAAAGTGTTGTATCGAATGCCATAGTGAAGACCTCTATTGCGTCAGAAGTACTCGCTACGGAGAATGGTGTTAAGGGGGTAAGCATGCCCGATGTTGTTTCAGGAGTAAAACTCTCAGATCAGGCAAGAAATTTATATGCATAAGTAAAGTATAGGAAAGCATTGGATGTTCATTATGAGGATTTGGTCAGAAGGGTTGCAAATAGATCCTCTGAAGTGATAAATGGCCGAGAAATAGATGTTGTGAATGAGAAGGCACTAATTCAGGTCAAAGAACGTACTCAGCAGTGGATAAGCCCGTAGACTTCCTGAACAAGTCGACAAGAAACCAAATAAAGGGCACTATTGACATGGCTAATCAGCAAGGCAAAGCAGCTGAATTTTGGTTTAAATATGGAGCGTGCCCAAAAGTGAGAAGTTATATTGAGACAAAAGGTGGAGTGGTTCGTGTGGAAATGGGGCGGTAAATGGCTAGCTATGTTCTGATAAGAGGTTGGATTGAGTGTGACTTTGAGGATGTGGTAAAAATCAAGGAGTCAGTTGAGAGTTGCTGGATGAAATTTTCTGAGTTTCAAGTAGAGGAGGCGGTTGCTGTTTTGTATGGCAAGGGGTGGAGCTTTCCTGTGGAACCTATTAACAGGGTGAACTTTGTTTTTTTGGTGCAAGCATAAATAAAAATAACTTGCTGTTTGTTAAGGGGGCAGTGTTAGAGCTGACTAAGCTTGGCTTGGATATTAAAGGCTTGTTTTATGTTGATGATGAAGATGATTGTGTAGCTAGGTTGTGGAGAGTGTCCGAAAGCGAGTTTGTTGAGGAAGAAAGGGACTGATTCAAAATAACATGATCAACCTCCATTGTGGCTATGGCTGTGATAAGGAGAGAGGCCCTAGACTTTCATGGTCGTGAAGCTGTTGGATCGTTTGGTGGTAGACCATCTGCAAGATAGCATAGTTTTCATGTGCTATCCGTGAGGGGGGGGCGTCGGTGACATTTGGATGGATTCGAAACAATGACGGCATCGTCAGATTAACAACAGCTATTCCGACCAAGAAATGAATACAAAATTCTTTAAGTATGACGTGGTGAGATCAACTTGCTCTCTCGTGGATGGTGTGCCGAGTGGGACAACCGGAGCCATTTTGATGGTGTTTGCATCAGAACATCCTCAGTATGAAGTCGAGTTTGTTGACAGCGAAGGCGAATCACTAGCCGTCTTAACAGTGAAAGAGGAGAATTTAGAACTTGTGCAGCATTCTGGTTGATGCTTCAGCGGCTTTGTTGCACAAATCAGAGCTTGCGTCCATTCGGTAAAGTGACGGGGTGAGCAAGCCCTTCCTTCTCAAAGGTACTGTGGATAGTCCAGATAGAGATTTGTATGGATAGAATTGATAAGCAATGGATTTGTGAAATTAGAGAATATTTGGATGGTTTCGGCACAGGAGGGGAGGACCTGTATCACGTTTTAAGCTCTGTCTTGTTGGAGGACAAAATGAACTATTTACAGTTTCTTGCCCGTGCAAGCGAGGGACATGGATGCCATGTCCATGAAGGTCTAGGGTATTCATTAGATCAAGACTGGGACTTTCCAGAAGACTTTGATGAGGTTGCTTTTTTTGTTGGAGATTTTGAAAGCTCTACCTTGAAAGTTTCTGAATTTTTACTGGCGATTTCGTGTATTTCAAAGGCTTATGTGGAGCGGCATGTAGAGGACAAGCAAGCGGTTGAACGTTACATAGGAAAAATAAGATCTCGCTATTCTATTTTGTGATGGTTGAGGTGTATCTCGTGGTGAACTTGCATGTAGTGCTACCATAGTTGAGTGGCGTAAAGGCTGTCTGAGCCGAACTTTTACTCACTGGGTTTTGGTAATCTGCATAAACGATTATTAAGAAGTAGCATGAAATGGTGTTGGCATGCATAAAGAGATTTTTGGTCAGCCATATGATGAGCGCGATACAAATTGGGTTGTGTTGGCGTATTTGGATAGAATGTACAGTGATGGAAAATTTATCGAGGCGATTGAGTCTATTTCAGATGGAGTCGGCTTGAGTGTGGATGGCGCTTATTGCCATTTCCCATTTATGGATAGTTTTTACGATGAAGATAGATTTGAAGGGATTAAATTTATTTGCGGATACTCGATGGATGGGGGTGATGGTGAAGTGATTGTAAGTCTAGACGTTTGTTTGAGTTTGATTAATATTGCGTGTGCAAAATACATGAAAAATCATCCAGAGGATGAGCGGATTGTAAAAGATATTTTTGATAAAACAAGTGAGAGATTTGGTGGTATTAATGGCGCATAATATTGGATATTTCATATTTGAAGTGAAGCGGGTGTTAAGGAAAAGTAGGAAAGCATAGGGTGGCGTGGGCTTACCTATGAGGTCATGGCAGGTAAAATTAGGTGGTTTGTAACTACAATTCCGAAAAAAGGAGGGGGGAGATGTTTATTAGGTCGGTGCCAGACAGTATTGAACTTTTAGGGTTTTTTGAGTCGGACCCTGTAACTGAAAACAAGCAGGATCTACATTTTTCATATAGATATACTGATGTTAGCAATGTTACGGTTGTTTTGTCTTATTGCGAGGTCGCAGGGTGGGTTCAGGTTGTCTTGGAATTTCAGGGGCGCGAAATGTCTCGATTTTTGTGTGAGTGTGTTTCTTGTTTTGAAATAAGGCGAGATGGTGTTGGGGAGATTTTAAGTGCTAAGGTTATGTTTGGGGGTATGAGGCATGATTTTTCATTAAGAGTAAAGCCTTTTGTGAGTTTTAATTGCTCAAATTTGGAGATGTAAGAGTGGATGGAAGAGTGGAAATGCTGAAGGCAAATAGTGAGACGGGGTGCGTTTTGCAACGAGGTGGTCGTTCCTAAAATGAAATAATGTAATGAAATTAATAATTAATTTCCCTAATGATTTATTGTCTCAATCCTTGGTGCAGCAAAAAAATATACCCTGTCTTTGTAAGATAGGTATTAATTTTGAAGTGCATTTCCAATGCTTGCAATATGAGAAATTTGGGCTCGTTGAGGATTGGGACAGAAAGGAGTTGGAGTGGCGAGCCCCTGCAGGAGCAGGTGGAGCATGGACGCATCATAGGTGCTGCGTGATTTCACTTGAGCCAGTATCTGATGGTGTATACAAAATTGAAGATCTCTCAATGTTTTATGAAGATATGGGGTGGTTGCCAGTTCTCAAAAACTCTATATATGTGACGCCTGTCGGTATTTGGGATGAAGAGTAAGTTGAGTCGAGCGAATGGAAGTAAAGAGAACGACGTCCCCCCGGTATTGGGTGGCGCGTGACTTTAGAGTCCAATCAACCACACACGGAGATTGGACATGAAGATAACGACTCCGCAAAGATCTAGTGGTAAGCCAGGAAAATTTTTGACGATTTCGATGAAGTCATTAAATAATACTTGTCGGTTTGATTTTTTAACAGAAGGCTGAGCATGAAAATTGTGTTTCAAGATTGCTTTATTGATATTTTTTCCATTTATTGGATTGATGGGAAGACATTTTTCCTGGGGTTGCCAGCTGGGCACGGAGGTTTGATTTCTTATGACTCTTCTCAAGTAGAAGTTGTAGACGCCACATTGGCAGGTAGGTTGGTGTTTTGTGAGCTTAATCAGATTAAGGGTGTCTATCATTGGTCGATGATTGAAGAGCAATTGCTGGATGATTTGTTAGAGTCTGATGAGGATGCCTATCGTAGATTTTTGGAGATTATTAAAGAGGAGGGGCTTGTTGATGCTGAATTCTGCTAAAAAGAAAGTGATGGTTTGTGCGTGTTGATGCTTGAGTAAATGGAAAATTGTTTCCTTGCTAGTGGCCTCGATAAAGAGATTGAGATAAATTGCTGTTTTGCAATGGTCTCAGGGGTTGGGTTCTTGGGAGAGAGTAAGGAAGACGCATTCTCTATGAAAAATGCTATAAAAATCCAGCATCCCGATCTTGAAAAAATACTTTTCTCCTTGGTTCCTGCTCTTGGTGGGGGTGAGTTCAGTTATTTGTGTAATGCAAGCGTAATTGGTGTCCTGTGGAAAAGTGAGGATGTAAAATTACAAAGAGAGATTGTTGATATTAAAAAATTTAATTTAATTGTTGGTGGCCTGTGTTTTAAGGTTTTTTTAATTTAAAGGGTTGTTGTGGGCGTAAAGGCCGTCATGCTTGGTGGGCGGCGTAAATTAATATAACCCTGAGCAAAATTCATATCGGTTTGGTTGTTTTTCAACTAGAATCGCCCTTGATGAATAAAATTTCTGTAAGCGAAGAGTGCTACGCCATTTGGAAAGTGGGAAAGGTGGCGGAGTAAGCCGCTCCGGATTTGTGCGTAAATGAATTTTTCTATTTGATAGGATGATGAATGGCAATGTATTCATTTCTTGATGGAATGAAAAGTGATTTTCTAAAAATTATTAGCGAAAAATATTCTAGTGCTGTTGATGTTGATGATTTGTCGATTGACTATGGTGCATCACTGGAGAATTTGCTATTAAAGTATATGGCACTTTGCCAGTCTAGTGCTGCTCTGCTTTCCGGTGCGAAAAGTGTTAACGATGAATTGGCAATGCAATCGGCGTTGATAAGGCTAAGGAGCTACGCAATAGGCTTGTCAAGTTTGTTTGATGCAATTGCTGATAATGCGGAAACTATACTTAAAATAGGGGAGTGGCCGGAGCTGCCTGAAGGATATGAACTGCCAGATTGCTATGGTAACTTGGGGAATGATTAGACGCTAGGGATGTTGTGCTTGTTTAAGTGGCGTTGTTGGAACATATCTGACAAACAGAAATATTAAAGTAGATAAAGTGGATGTTGTCATTGATGCTGAGGTCCATCTTTGGGTGGGGTTTAGAACTTACATTCTTTACAAGTTGAATGTTGAATTGTAACGATGCGCTTTTTAGATGAAACAAGTTATCCGACTTTCTCCCGAGCATTTCTGCCATTGCCTATGGATGTTTTTTGATGATGGCGGAGTTGAAGATTTTCCCGCGGAGCACCTTCCCATTAGTTTGGCCCTAAAAAATGAAGTGGAAAATTGGGAGGCTTGGTATCAGTCGACCTACTGAGATGAGTATCCAGCTAACTCCGCCTTTCCTCAACCACAAGAAGAGGCCACGTTTTGGTGTGTAGGTACGCTTGCTACAGCAGAAGCCACAAAAAGAGTTGGGCGCGGGGTACGAGATTGTTTCTTGTTTCAAAAATGACTAGATGGAGTAGGTTGTTGGAAAGTAAAGTGGTCAGGTAAGAAATGAACATTGGCTTGAGAAGGTCATCGGAAGATCGTAGTTATGTCTTGGTCGAGGATGTTGGTTTGAATTGGCATGCATTTCCGGGATTTGCCTCTGACTTGCTTTCTAAAATGCTTGCCAGGAATATCCGGCATTTGTTCTGTGGAGAGGTGTTTGATGCACATGTCTACCATTTTGAATGGCAAGGTGTCGAGTGTGAACTATTTTTTGATGAGTGGCCTGGGGAGTTTACGATCCAAGCTTTAGACTCCACTCAGGTTGGTGATGGCTTGTGTGGTGAGTTATAAGGTATAGCGTTCTGTTTGGTCGCTAATAAAGCAACCCGCATTCACGGGTTTTTGCTTGTCTTGATCGCTGTTTACAAGGGTTGAAGATCAAGCTGTGAGCGTAGGCATTGAAACCAGTTGCCGCAGCGGCAGAGACGGCTCCTCGCGCAAAGCCAGGCCTTGCGCGAGGAGCCGTTTTGTCGCCTGATGACGGAATGAGGCTTTGACGCAGCGCCCCTGGTGAAGTAAGCAGGGGCGCGCGGAGGCTTTAGAACGAGTAAACCAAGCCCGTGCCAAAGGAGCTGATGCCGGCATCGTAGAAGCTGATGTCGGAGTTGGATTTGCCGTAGGCGGCGCTGACGAAGCCGGACAAGGCCTTGTAGCCGAACAACTGATGGCGCAGATAGCCGACATCGATGGCGAAGGCCTTGCTGTCCGCTTTTTTATTGTTGAACAGCGGGTTGGCCTGGTCGAAGCGTTGCTGGCGGTAGAGCAGGCCGGCGGTGAAGGTGTTGAGGTCGCTGCTGTAGGCGTAGTCCAGGCTCAGGCCGGCGCTCTTATTGCTCATCGCGCCGCCGTCCAGCTTGTCCTTGCCCCATACCAGGCCCGGAGTCAGGGTCTGGTTGGGGGCGAATGCCCATTCATAGCCCACTTTGAGCAAGGTGGCGTCGCCGTTGCGGTTCAGCGTGGCGCGGTCGGCCGCGCTCAGGCTGGCCACGCTCTGGCCGCTGCGCTCGTCGTCGATCTTGATGTTGCGCTGGGTGAGCAGGGCCTTGAAGCCGGTGCCCATGATGTTTTCCCAGCCCAGCAGCAGGCCGGTGGACTTGCGCTTGGTGCTGTCGCGGTCCACGCCCACGGCGTAGGGGTCGGTCCAGGTGTTTTTGCTGAGGCCGCCGTAGAGCAGGCCAGCGGAGACGATGCCGTTGTTGCCCACTTCCTGGCGCACGCCCAGTTCCAGGGTGTCGTCCATGCCCAGCGGGTCGTGGATCTGGCTGTCGAACACGATCTGGGTGCGGCTGGCGGCGAAGGTGTAGCTGAGGCTCAGCACCGGCAGCGCGAATGTGTCGTTATGGGATTCCGGCGAGTCGTTGAGGCTGTTGGTTCTTTGGTTCTTGTCGCCCTTGTAGAGGTTGGACTTGACCTTGTTGCCGCCCACGCCCAGGCCGACGCTGCCGTTGAAGCCGCTTTCGGTGGGGATGGGGTCGGCGGCGGCCAGGCCCGCGAGCAGCAGGGCGCTGAGGCCAATGCTTATATTGCGCATGTTCACAATCCTTTGATGATGAGGGTGCTATGGACTTCCAGTGGTCGCTACGCCGTGGCGCACGGCGATATTGCAATCTGATGAACGGATAGGCATGAGCAACAACTATGTATTATGCATATTGATTCGGCCGCTTATAGTAGCCGGAAAGCGAGTGAAATGTCTCTTATTCGTGTACCGCTTTGAAAAACGAGCGGGTTTAGACGCTGGCTTGTTGCGCATTTGCCAGCGGGCGCAGTGCTTGCCAGCCGCAACGCCGTTGCGTCGCGGCTTAGTGCATATATTAAGTATGAGGCGGCGGTTTACGCATCATTTGGCGTAGCGCCGCTTCGTAGGTGTTGAGCCGATCGATGTAGTCGAACACGTCCAGCTGCGCGATGCTTTGCGCCAGCACCCGTTCGAGCAGGTGGAAGAAACCGGCCCAGTAACCGCGTTCGGCTCCGGGCGCGTCGAAGTCGACATCGCCAGCGATGCGGGCCAGCAGGAAGTGGTCCGGGCTGCCGGGGTTGTCTTGCAGGAACACGAGGAAGTGCGCGGCGTATTCCCGGCCCAGCAGATAGGCGTGCTGACGGTCGTTCGTTGGCGGCACTTGCCAGCAGTGCACCCTGGGCTGGTCCGGCCGCAGCGCGGCGAAGGGCAGGGCCTGATAGGGCTGGGGTTCGGGGTTGGGGAGGTAGCGGCGGCGAGGCGGCTTGGGAGGGCGTGTCATGGCTATTGCTCCTTTGCGAAGGATTCGCTCGCCGCCCCGCTCTCAATCGGGTTGGCGAGCGCGTGACAGGGTTGAGAGACCGGCGCAAAGGACCCGGCAGGCCATAAAGGCCTCCCCACCACGGCTCGCCGATAATCGGACATAGCAATGGCGCCGGTTGTCGTATGCAACCGGGAATCTTTACAGATCGGGCTCTCAATCCCGGTGCTTGTAATCTCAAGCACGCCCGCATTATTGCCGGCTCGCAGTGTGCTAGGCAAGCGCAGTGGTCTCAGGTGGGGACTTTTTGGGGTACGGATATGCTTTTGGATTAATCCGGCCGCGGCGCGGCGAAGGGCAAGGCCTGATAGGGCTTAGGCTCGGGGTTGGGAGGGCGTAGGTTCTTTTCAGGGGTCAGCCCTGCTCCCTCGTTTGCAATCGGGAAGGCAGGCGCATGACAGGGATTGCAAAACCGGGAAAAGACAACCGGCAGGCCATAGGCCTCCCCGTCACGGCCCGCCGTTGAAGGCATTAGCATAGTGTTGTCTTTTCCATTCCGGCTTGCAATCCCGGCGCTTCAAGATAGAGGAGTGGCTGAATTCTTGCGGGCTCACGGCGCACCCGGCAAGCGCCGCTGGCGGCGGTTTTCGAGGCAGGAACTTGACGGCGGCGGGGGTGGGGCGGAAACGGTTGGTGGTAGTATGGAACGATCAGCAACCATGCCGCGGGAGGGCTGGCATGACAAGAATGCGCCGCTTTGCCTGGGCCGTGTTGTTGCCGCTGGCCTTGTCCGCGTGCTCGCAGCAGCGCACCGCCGATGGCTCGCTCAAGCGTCGCCTGGATTGGCAGGAGGCCCTGGCCTTCGTGCATCAGGATGTGCCGCTGGCCGGCAATCACCTGGTGCTGCGCTCGTCGCTGGGCGGGCGCTTTGAGCTGAAATTCTATGATCGCCAGCTGGTGGTGCCGTTGGACCCGCAATGGGAGCGGGTGCGCATCGTGGATGCGCGCGTCGTCGGCAAGGACGCGCTGGTGCTGTTGCGCGCCGACGATGCGGAGTGCGCGCCGGCTTATCGTCTGCTGCAGCTGCGCGATTACCAGGTGCGCAGCTGGACGCTGGTGGCCAGTTGCAATCAGGAGGGGACGATGGCGGTGGACGAGGATGACGGCGCGTGGCGCGCGCGTCAGCCGCGCAATCGCCTGAACGCGATGGTGTGGACTTGGCGCGGCGGCGAGCTGGAGGCCAGGCTGGAGCGCCCGGCCTCGGCTTATGATTCGCCGCGGACGATTTCCCGCAGCGGTGGCCGCGTCGCGCGCGGGCCGCGCGGCGGCCGCGGCGAGTTGCCGGGCAATGAGCGTGGGCTGCCGCCGGCGGAGTAGTTGCTCACTGCGCCGGCGTCACCCGCACCTTGATGCTGCGCTCCAGCTGCACATTGCTGCGGCTGACGCCGATGAGCACGGTTTCCTGACCGCTCTGGTCACGGCCGATGCCGCCCACGGTCAGCCATTCGCCCAGCGCGCCTTCCACGGTGGTGGCTAGCTTGGCACTGTCCAGGTTCTGGCCGTTGAAGGCTTGCTGGCTGGCGGCCAGTTCCAGCGTCACGCGCTGGCCGCGCAGCCGCGGCCGGGCGTAGAAGCCGGTGACGGCGTCCTGGTAGCGCACGCCCACCACCGGGCGGCCGTCGGCGCCGAACATCAGCCAGGGCAGCGGCCGGCTGCTGCCTATCTCGATGAAGCCGGTCTTGCCGTCCAGCATGCGCAGCGCCTGGCTGGCTTGCAGCCGGGCGTTGGACTGGCTGGCGCCGCCGGCGATCACCACCTGGCTGCCGGGGCGCAGCGTCATCGGCTTGCCGGTGCTGATGCTGTAGCCGCCGCCCTGCACCTGGCCGCCCAGTTGCACCGCGGATTTGCTTTCGCGGCTGACGCCGTCCTGGGCCACTTCCACCAGCAGGGACGAGGATTTGACATCCAGCTGGCGGATCAGCCGCCGCAGTTCGGCGCTGCGGCCGGGCGGGGCGTCCAGGATCAGCTGGTTGCCCAGCGCGCCCAGCTTTTCGCCGTCGCGCAGTTGCGGGCGCAGCGCGGCGGCCACTTCGTCGCCATCGCGCCAGTTGAGGGTGATCACGTCGGCGGCTTGCGCGGCGGCGGCCAGGCTCAGCAGCACGGCCGCCAATAGGGTTTTTCGTTTCGATCTCATGTCACAATTCCTTGCCGGAGCGCCAGATGGCCCAGACCAGCCACACGCTGTTGAACATGGCCAGCATGAAGCCGATGAAGCCGAAGAAGGGCAGGCCGAACAGCTTGGGTCCGGCGTTGACGGTCATCACGATGGAGGAGCCTATGATCAGGCAGCCGGTGACGATGCCCATGGTCAGCCGGTTGGCGCTGCGGTCCAGCTGGCGGCCGAAGCTGTCCAGCCGTTGCAGGTCCAGGTTGACGCGGAACTTGCCGTGGCGCATGTCCTTGGCCATGCGCATCAGGTCGCGCGGCAGGCTGGAGAGCATGGACAGCGCTTCGCTCAGCGAGTGGCGTCCGCGCTTGAACAGGGCGCTGGGGTGGTAGCGGGCGATGGAAAGCTCGCGCACGAAGGGAGTGATGTGGGCGATCAGCTGGAAGTTGGGGTCTAGCTGGCGGCCCAGGCCTTCCAGGGTGATCAGCGCCTTGAACAGCATGGCCATGTCCGGTGGCAGCAGGATGGAGTGGTCGCGGATCAGCGCCATGATGTCGCCGATCAACTGGCTGATGTTGATGCCCTTGAGCGGCACGTGTTCGTACTGGAACAGGAATTCGCCCACGTCGTGGGCGAACTGGCGTTCGTTGACCGGGGTGCTGCCGGTCCATTCGATCAGCACGTCGATGATGCCGGCTTCGTCGCGGTTGGCGACGGCGGCGAGCAGGTCGACGATTTCATCGCGGCGGCCATGGCTGATGCGGCCCACCATGCCGAAGTCGATGAAGGCGATGCGGTGTTCCGGCAGGAAGAACACATTGCCGGGGTGCGGGTCGGCGTGGAAGAAGCCGTGGATCAGGATCATCTTGAGCACGGCGTCGGCGCCGCGCTGGGCCAGCAGCACCGGGTCCAGGCCGCTGTCGGCCAGTTGTTCCAGCCGGGCGGCCGGCACGCCGGCGATGTAGTCCTGCACGTTGACGGCGGCGTTGGTGTAGTCCCAGTACACCTTGGGCACTTGCACTTCCGGATCGTCGGCGAAGTCGCGGGCGAAGCGTTCGGAGTTGCGCGCTTCCACCGCGAGATCCATTTCGCGCTTCAGCGAGCGGGCGAACTGGCCGACGATTTCCACCGGCTGGAAGCGGCGCACGTCGGGGAATTCCAGTTCCAGCAGGCCGGCCAGATGGTTGAGGATGCGCAGGTCGGCGTCGACCTTGTCCACGATGCCGGGGCGGCGCAGCTTGACCGCCACTTCGCGGCCGTCGCGCAGGGTGGCGCGGTGGACCTGGGCGATGGAGGCGGAGCCTATGGGTTCGAGGTCGAAGCTGGCGAACAGCGCTTCCGGTTCCGCGCCCAGCGCGGCCTTGACCAGGCGGCGCACCGATTCCGGGCTGACCGGCGGCACCTTGCTCTGCAGTTTCTCGAATTCGGCTATCCATTCCGGCGGGAACACGTCCACGCGGGTGGACAGGATTTGGCCGAGCTTGATGAAGGTGGGGCCCAGTTCTTCAAAGGCCAGGCGCACGCGCACCGGGGTGGGCGGGCGGCTTGCGGATTCCGGCAGGTCCAGGTTCAGCCATTGGCCGGCTTTTTCCACCGCGCGCGGTAATTTTAGCCTTTGGGCGAATTCGCCCAGGCCGTGGCGGATCAGGATGCCGCTGATTTCTTTCAGCCGCGGCAGGTCGCGCATGGCGATCAGGGTTTCTCTCAGCATGAATGCTGCCTTGTGGGCATGGGGTTGTCGCTCAAAAACAAGGGCTTGCCGGGCGGGCGCGCCGACGCGGCCTTGCCGCGGGGGTTTCGCCGTCCGTCATGCCATTGCGATGGATTGTACGCCATTAGTGGCGGCTGTCTCGGCCAAGGTTCAAGCCGGGCGGCCCAAAGCGCCGGAAACGGCCTGCCTGCGGCTTTACACTGCCGCCCCCGTCCGATAGAGTTCGGCCTATGAAATTGCAACTCCGCTTAATGACTCTGGTGCTGGCGGGCTTTATGGTATTCGCTGAAGCGGCGCCGGAAAAGGCCCCTCCGGAAGGGCGCCCCGCGGCGGAAGCTAGCGCGCAGTCCGGCCAGGACGATCCCATATCCAAATTCTCCTCCCCCGCGGAAGACGCGGTGGGGGATCTGCTGTTGCAAGCCATGAGCCTGTTGGGCGTGGCCTATCGTTTTGGCGGCAACTCGCCGGAAAACGGCCTGGATTGCAGCGGCTTTATCCGCTATGTATTTCAAAAGTCGCTGAAGGTGAATCTGCCGCGCACGTCCGCCGAAATGGCGCGAGTGGGCAAATCCATCAATCGCGGCGAACTCGTGCCCGGCGATCTGGTCTTTTTCAACACCCGCGGCTTCACGTATTCGCATGTCGGCATGTATATGGGCAATGGCAAGTTCATCCATGCGCCGCGTACCGGCAAGAATATCGAGGTGGCCAATATCAATCAAAGCTATTGGGCCGGCCGTTTCAACGGCGCGCGGCGGGTGAACCGCAGCACGGCGGCGCAGGCGGCGGACACGTCGGATGATCTGAACGTGGCGGCGCCGGTGCGCAAGGTGGCGGACAGCGCGCCCGCGGTCAAGTGCCGCAAGGGCAAGAAGTGCAAGACGGAGGCGGCGGCCAAGAAGGGTGGCAAGGCCGAATCCAAAAAGGCCGGCAAGGGCGGCGCCGCGAAGAAGGGCGGCAAGGCGGCTGCCGGCGGCAAGAAAAAAGCCAAGCGTTGATTGGCGGTTTAAGCTGGTAACGATAGCAGGATTGACATTGCCCGCATTGCGGGCAATGTGCTTTGGAGTGAAACGATGGCATTGAACGTGACTATTCCGGTGTGGAAGGACCCACAAGGCAATGTGGTGGCCTGCGTGGAGAAGCTGAAGGTGATGCAGGAGAACCTGGAGGAGCTGGCGCAGCTGGCGCAGGACGCGTTGGAAGACGCGGTGCTGATGGGCTGCGACGAGCATCAGGTCAAGGAATTCCTGGTGCAGGTGATGCAAAGCCTGCACAACCCCTATCAAGGGCGCTGAGCGCCGTTTTCATCCACCCCCTCGGGCCGCCGCCGCGCGCGGCGGGCCCGCGACTCGCTCCGGAAAGGGGCTTTTTTGATGCATTGGCCTTTTGAAGCCTTTATCGGCCTGCGTTATTTGCGGGCCAAACGCCGCAACGGTTTCATTTCCTTCATTTCCCTGATTTCCATCATCGGCATCGCGCTGGGGGTGGCGACGCTGATCATCGTGCTGTCGGTGATGAACGGTTTCCAGAAGGAGATCCGCGGCCGCATCCTGGGCGTGGCCTCGCACCTGGAGATCAGCAGCTTCGACGGCCGGCTGGAGCATTGGCAGCAGACGGCCGAGTTGGGCCGCCAGCAGCCGCATGTGCTGGCCGCGGCGCCCTTCGTCAGCGGCCAGGGCCTGTTTTCCGCCTACGGCAATGTCCGCGGCGGCCTGCTGCGCGGCATCGAGCCGGCGCTGGAGAACAAGGTGGTGGACGTGGGCAGCCACATGGTGGCCGGCAAGCTGGAGGATTTGCGTCCCGGCGAGTTCGGCATGGCGCTGGGCGCGGAATTGGCGCGTCAGTTGAACGTGGGCCTGGGCGACAAGGTGATGCTGTTCGTGCCGCAGGGCACGATCACGCCGGCCGGCATGCTGCCGCGTTCCAAGCAGTTCACCGTGGTGGGCATTTTCAAGGTGGACATGTTCGAGTTCGACGCGTCGATGGCGATGGTGAATCTGCGCGACGCCCAGGTGCTGTCGCGGCTGGGCGATAATGTCAGCGGCGTGCGCTTCAAGCTGGACGATCCGATGCTGGCGCCGGCGGTGAAGGCGTCCCTGCGCGCCAAGCTGCCGCAGAACCTGGTGACGGACTGGACCGACAGCAATTCCAATTATTTCCGCGCGGTGCAGATCGAGAAGCGGATGATGACCATCATCCTGACCTTGATCGTGGCGGTGGCGGCGTTCAACCTGGTGTCCACGCTGGTGATGGTGGTGACCGACAAGCAGGCGGACATCGCCATTCTGCGCACCCTGGGCGCGTCGCCCGGCAGCATCATGAAAATCTTCATGATCCAGGGCTCGGTGGCCGGGGTGCTGGGCACTTTGTCCGGGGTGGTCTTCGGCGTGGTGGTGGCCTTGAACCTGGGCGTGATCGTGCCGGTGATCGAGCGCATCATCGGCAGCAAGATCTTGTCCAGCGAGGTGTATGTGATCGACTATCTGCCGTCCGACGTGCAGTGGAGCGATGTGTCCTCCATCACCCTGATTTCCCTGGCGCTGGCCTTGCTGGCCACGCTGTACCCCAGCTGGCGCGCGGCGCGCACGCAACCGGCGGAGGCCTTGCGCTATGAGTAATGTGTTGTCGTGCCAAGGGCTGGGCAAGTCCTATAACGAGGGCAAGCTGCAGTTGACGGTGTTGTCCGATGTCAGCCTGTCGGTGGAGAAGGGTGCCAGCCTGGCCATCGTCGGCGCGTCCGGCTCCGGCAAGAGCACGCTGCTGCATTTGCTGGGCGGGCTGGACACGCCGAGCCAGGGCAGCGTCGAGGTGCTGGGCCGCGATCTGGCTACCTTGTCCGAATCCGAGCGCGGCCGCTTGCGCAATGCCTCGATGGGCTTTGTGTACCAGTTCCACCATTTGCTGCCGGAATTCAGCGCGTTGGAAAACGTGATGATGCCGCTGTTGATCCGCCGCATGGCGCGCAAGCAGGCGGAAGGGATGGCGGGCGAGATGCTGGAACGGGTGGGCCTGGGCCAGCGCCTGCTGCACAAGCCGGGCGAGTTGTCCGGCGGCGAGCGCCAACGCGCGGCGATCGCGCGCGCGCTGGTGACGCAGCCGGCCTGCCTGCTGGCGGACGAGCCCACCGGCAATCTGGACGTGCACACCGCGCGCCAGGTGTTCGACCTGATGCTGGAGCTGAATCGCACATTGGGCACCAGCCTGATCATCGTCACCCACGATCTGGATTTGGCCGCGCGCACCCAGCGCACGCTGCGGCTTAACGAGGGCCGGCTGGCCGAACTGGCGCCGGAGCGCGCCGACAGCGCCGGCCTGGCGCTTTGATTGCTTTCGGACCCGTTTCAAACTTAGGAGACCACATTGCTGTTCAAGCGTGAAGAAATCGATTTTGATGCCTTGCTGGATATTTTGCAGACTTCATCCGGGATGATGGAGGCCGTCATCGGCGTCCTGTGCATCTTCATCGCCTTCCACCTGGCCCGCTTCACCTTCAAGCATGTCTTCGCCCATGCGCCGGAGCGCTATGAGCGCTTCCTGCCCTATGTCGGCTTCCGCCTGGTGTTGCCGGTGGCGGCGCAGGCGCTGGTGCTGCTGTCGCGCTCGGCCTGGGTGCATTTGCTGCATGAGCGGGCGATGATCCTGCATCTGTTGAGCGCGATGCTGTTCTGGCTGACGCTGATCCGGCTATGCTGCGCGGTGGTGCGCCAGGCCTTGCCCAAGGGCCGTTTCGAACGCCACACCGAGCATTTCCTGGCCACGGCGCTGTGGCTGGGTTTCGTCAGCTGGGCCATCGGCTTCGACATGGTGGTGATCGACTGGCTGGAATCGATGTCGTTCTCGGTGGGCAAGAGCCGGCTGAACATGCTGACCATTCTGAATGGCCTGCTGTGGGTGTCCATCATCGTGGTGGTGGCCTTGTGGGCCAGCCGCCTGATCGAATCGCGCTTGATGAATTTGAAGCACCTGGACCCGAGCCTGCGCATCGTGTTCGCCAAGCTGACCCGCACCGGGCTGTTGATCGCCGCGGTGCTGATCGCGCTGCCGGTGGTGGGCATAGACCTGACCGTGCTGTCGGTGTTCGGCGGCGCGGTGGGTATCGGTCTGGGTTTCGGCTTGCAGAAGATCGCCAGCAACTTCGTGTCCGGCTTCATCATCCTGCTGGACCACTCCATCCGCATCGGCGACCGGCTGATGGTGGAGAATCGCGTCGGCTACGTGACCAAGATGACCTCGCGCTATGTGGTGCTCAAGGGCGCGGACGGCACCGAGGCGCTGATTCCCAATGACTCGCTGATGTCCAACACCGTGGTCAACCAGTCGTACTCCGACAAGAGCATGTGGACCAGCTTGCCGGTGTCGGTGGCTTACGGCACCGATCTGGACAAGGCGCTGGAATTGCTCAAGCAGGCGGCCAATCATCCGCGGGTGCAGCAGGAGCCGGCGCCGCGCGGCTTCGTCACGCTGTTTGGCGATAGCAGCATCAATCTGGAGCTGGGTTTCTGGGTGGCGGACCCGGAAAACGGCTTCATGGGCTTGAAATCCGATTTGAATATGGCAATCTGGCGGCTGTTCCAGCAGCACGGCATTCAAATGCCGTTCCCGCAGCGGGAAATCCGCATACTCAACGACAAGCCGCAAGAATAAGGCAGGGGAGACGCCGCCATGGCAGGCAAACGCTTGGCAATCATAGACGACGACGCCGCGGTGCGGCAGTCGCTGGTCTGGCTATTGGATGGCCAGGGTTATCAGGCCGCCGGCTTCGACAGCGGCGAGGAATTCCTGGCCTGCCCGGACGGCGGGGATTTCAACGGCATCATCCTGGACCTGCGGCTGTCCGGCATGAGCGGCATCATGCTGCTGGAAAAGCTGGCCGGCTGGCCTTATTGCCCGCCGGTGATCATGCTCACCGCCCATGGCGACGTGCCGCACGCGGTGGCGGCGCTGAAGCTGGGCGCGCTGGACTTCATGGAAAAACCCTTCGACGACGAACGGCTGCTGGAACGCGCCGAGGCGGCGGTGCTGCGCGACGAGCAGAACCGCTTGCTGCATGGCCGCCGCAGCAAGGTGTCCGCCGCGCTGTCCTTGCTGACGGACCGCGAGCGCGAGGTGATGCAGCTGATTCTCACCGGCAAGCTGAACAAGCAGATCGCCGAGGAGCTGGCCATCAGCATGAAGACGGTGGAAGTGCACCGCGCCCGCGTGTTCGACAAGATGGGCGTCAAATCCGCGGTGGAGCTGGCCGGCCTGTTGGCCAGCCAGAGCCCGGCCAATGGAGGCAAGCGCTGATGGGCAGCAAGCAACCGGTATCGGTGCTGGTGGTGATCCATGCCATGGACGGCCAGGCGCTGCTGATCGAGCGCGCCGACAAGCCCGGCTATTGGCAATCCGTGACCGGCAGCCGCGAAGGCGATGAGTCCTTGCGCGACACCGCGCTGCGCGAGTTGGCCGAGGAAACCGGCCTGATCCTGGAACGCGACGATGTCCGGCTCAGCGATTGGGGCATCGTCAACCGCTATGAAATCTACCCGCATTGGCGTCACCGTTACCCGGATGGCGTCACCCACAACGACGAGCATGTGTTCGGCCTGTGCCTGGAGCGGCCGCTGGCGGTGACGCTGGCGCCGCGCGAGCACCTGGCCCAGCTCTGGCTGCCATGGGACGAGGCCGCCGCCAAGGTGTTTTCGCCGTCCAACGCCGAGGCGCTGCGCTTGCTGCCGCAAAAACTGGCCGCGGCGACGCAGGCGTGAAGCCGCTGATCTGGCTGGCCGAGGACGAGGCCGGCATCGCCGACACCCTGGTCTACACGCTGGAAACCGACGGCTTCGCGGTGGAGTGGTTCGAGCGCGGCCTGCCGCTGTTGGAGCGCCTGGCCGCCGAGCGGCCGGCGCTGTGCATCCTGGATGTGGGCCTGCCGGACATCAACGGCTTCGAGCTGTGTCGCCGCCTGCGCGAGCGCGCCGATGTGCCGCTGATGTTCCTGACCGCGCGCAGCGAGGAGATGGACCGCATCATCGGCCTGGAAATCGGCGCCGACGACTATGTGGCCAAGCCGTTTTCGCCGCGCGAGGTCAGCGCCCGAGTGCGCACCATTCTGCGTCGTTACGCCAAGGGCCAGACGCCGGCCGCCGCGCCGGCGCCCGCTGGTTTTGAGCTGGACGAGGCGCGCGCCTGCGTGCATTTCGCCGGCCACAAGCTGAACCTGACCCGCTATGAATACCTATTGCTGAAAACCCTGCTGGCGGAGCCGGGCCGGGTGTTTTCGCGCCAGCAACTGATGGAGCGGGTGTGGCGCGACGCCGAGGACAGCTTCGACCGCACCGTGGACACCCATATCAAGACCCTGCGCGCCAAGCTGCGCGACATCGATCCCGACGCCCAGCCCATCCAGACCCATCGCGGCCTGGGCTACAGCCTGGGCGAATGAGCATGCGCTTCGGCCTGAGGCTATTCCTCGGCTATTTCCTGATCGTGGCGGTGGCCGGCTGGTTCGTGCTGGCCATTTTCACCCAGGAGGTGAAGCCGGGCGTGCGCCGCGCCACCGAGGGCACGCTGGTGGACAGCGCCAATGCGCTGGCCGGGGTCGCCGCCGCCGACATCGCCGACGGCGACATCGGCAACGGTCGGCTGGCGCGGGCCTTGCGCGGCCCGCCGCGGCCGCCGATAGGCGCCAATATCTCCGGCATCGTCAAGAACAATATGGAATTCCGCGTCTACGTCACCGACGCGCGCGGCGTGGTGATCTTCGATTCCAGCGGCCGCGACCTGGGCCGCGACTACTCGCGCTGGAACGACGTTTACCGCACGTTGCGCGGCGAGTACGGCGCGCGCAGCACCCGCAGCAAGCCGGATGACGAAAACAGCAGCGTGATGCACGTGGCCGCGCCGGTGCGGCTAGATGGCCGCATCGTCGGCGTGCTGACGGTGTCCAAGCCCAATGTGGCGATGGAGCCGGTGATACGCCGCAGCGAGCGCAAGATCATGCTGGCCGGCGGCGCGCTGCTGGGCGCGGCCTTGTTGATAGGCGCGGTGATGGTGTGGTGGATCAACCGCTCCATCCGCCGGCTGGTGGGCTATGCCGAGGCGGTGGCGGCCGGCGAGCCAGCGCGCTTGCCGCGGCTGGGCAGTCCGGAGCTGGACAGCCTGGGCCAGGCGGTGGAGGCGATGCGGCGCAAGCTGGAAGGCAAGGAGTATGTGCAAGCGTATGTGCACACGCTGAGCCATGAACTGAAAAGCCCGCTGGCGGCGATACGCGGCGCCGGCGAGCTGCTGCGGGAAGACCCTCCGCCGGAAACGCGACGCCGTTTCATCGACAATATCCTGGCGCAAAGCCTGCGCATGCAGCAGTTGATCGAAAGACTGCTGTGGCAGGCTCGGGTGGAATCGCGGCTGCGGCCGGACGCCCAGGCGCTGGACTGGCCGGCCTTGATCGCGGAAACCGTGGACGGCAAGGCGTTGGCCGCCGCGCGGCGCGACGTGGAGTTTGATTGCCGGCTGGCGCCGGCGGCCTTGAACGGCGACCGCTTGCTGCTGGCGCAGGCGCTGTCCAATCTGCTGGACAATGCGCTGGAGTTCAGCCCGCCGGGCGGCGTCATCGAGCTGAGCGGCGCGCCGGAAGAGGGCGGCTATCTGCTCCGCGTGCGCGACCATGGGCCGGGGGTGCCGGATTATGCGCTGGAGCGGGTGTTCGAGCGCTTTTATTCCTTGCCGCGGCCGGACAGCGGCAAGAGCACCGGCCTGGGCCTGAGCCTGGTGCGCGAAGTGGCGCAGCTGCACGGCGGCCGCGCCGAACTGCTTAACCATGCCGATGGCGGCGCCGAGGCGCGGCTGTGGCTGCCGCCGGGCTGAGCCCGCTTCGATAGCGAGCGGCTTCGGCCCACTTCACCGAGACTTCACACGGGCTCATTCCCGCTTCATCGCCTGGATTTAGGCTGTCTCCCGTCATAGATCCAGGAGACAAGCGATGAAGAAAAACCCCTTATTGACCAAAATACTGATCCTGCTGGCGCTGTCCTTGGCGCTGCTGGTGCCGGTGAGCGCGATCAGCAATCTGATTTCCGAACGCAAGCACTACCAGGAAGAAGCGGTGGAAAAAGTGGTGGCCAGCACCAGCGGCGAGCAAACCGTGATCGGCCCGGTGCTGGTGATTCCCTATGTGGAAACCGTGGAGGAGAAGCAGAACGGCAAGACCCAGAGCGTCAAGCACGAACTGGAGCGCTATGTGCTGCCGCGCCAGCTGGCGGTGGACGGCAAGCTCAAGGTCAGCCCGCGCGCGCTGGGCATCTACCAGGCGCTGATCTTCGGCAGCGAAGCCGGCTTCAGCGGCCATTTCGAGATTCCGCCGCAGCCGGATCTGTTCAAGCCGTCGATTCAGTTGAAGACCCCCTATCTGGCGGTGGGCATCAGCGATCCGCGCGGCATCGGCAAGGTGCCACAGTTGAACGCTGGCGGCAAAGCGCATCCATTCTCCGCCGGCGCCGGCCTGCCGCATATGAGCGAGGGCATACACGCGCCGCTGCCGCAGTTGCTGGACCTCGCCAAGCCACAGACGCTGCCGTTCGCTTTTCAGCTCAATCTGCAGGGCACCCGCAGCATCAGTTATGTGCCGGTGGGCGAAAGCAGCACGTTGAGCCTGACGTCCAACTGGCCGCACCCCAGCTTCATCGGCAACTTCCTGCCGCTGCAGCGCAGCGTGGACGCCAAGGGCTTCAAGGCGCAGTGGGAGAGCAGCTGGTTCGCCAATAATCTGAACGACCGTTTCCAGCAAGCCGCCTTCAGCGACGGCAAATCCGGCCTGAGCGCCTTGCCGGCCTTCAGCACCGGCCTGGTGCAGCCGGTGGATCAGTATCAACAGAATGAGCGCTCGGTCAAATACGCGGTGCTGTTCATCGGACTGACCTTCTTGTCCTTCTTCCTGCTGGAAACGCTGCGCAGCCTGCGCGTGCACCCTATCCAGTACGTGCTGGTGGGCATGGCGCTGGTGATGTTCTTCCTGGTCCTGCTGGCCTTGTCCGAGCACCTGGGCTTTGGTCCCGCCTATCTGCTGGCGGCGGCGGCCTGCGTCGGCCAGATCGGCTTCTACGTCAGCCATATCCTGGGCGGCTGGAAGCGCGGCCTGGGTTTCGCCGGACTGCTCAGCCTGCTGTACGCGGTGCTGTACGGCCTGCTGCAGTCCGAGGACAACGCGCTGTTGCTGGGCAGCTTGCTGCTGTTCGCCGCCTTGACCGCGATCATGACGCTGACGCGGCGGCTGGACTGGTATCGCTTCTCGGCGCGCAGCGAAGACACGGCGGCGGAAGCGCCGCTGCCTTCGCCCCCGGAGCAGTCTTGAATGCCGCGGCATTGACATCGGCATGATTTTACGGATTCACAAAACCGCCATCATCGAGTAATGCGCTCTCGCTATCGTTTTCCCGCCCGGCCATCTTCCGGGCGGGGCGCCGGCCCGGATACGTCCCGGGCCGGCGGTTTTCCATTGCGGCTCCGCGCTGGCGCCGCCATAAAACGACTAGCTTCCGATGACGCATACCACTCTCACGCCGGCCCACTGGGCGCGCTGGCTGGCCGCCTGCCTGCTGGCAGCCTTGCTCGCCGGCTGTATCGGCGACAGCAATCAAAATCCGTCCGGCCAGCCGGGCAATGGCAATTCCAATCAAACCAAACCGCCGGCCAAGCTCAGCTGCGCGCCCTGACCGGACCCTCCGCCATGACCGATACCCCCGTTTCCTCGTCCCGCCGCCAGTTCATCAAGCGCGGCGGCGCGCTGGCCGCCAGTTCCTTGACGCTGTCCCTGCTGCCGGCCTCCATTCAGCGCGCGCTGGCGATTCCGGCCAATAACCGCACCGGCACGCTCCAGGATGTCGAGCACATCGTGATCCTGACCCAGGAAAACCGTGCTTTCGACCATTACTTCGGCAGCCTGGCCGGGGTGCGCGGCTTTGGCGATCGCTTCCCGCTGCCGCTGGCCGACAGCGCCTTGCTCAAGCGCAAAAGCGTATGGTTCCAGACCAACCAGGGCAATAGCCTGACGCCGCCGCGCGTGGTGGCGCCGTTCCACCTCAACACGGTGCAGACTTTCGCCTATATGCGGGTGGAGGGCACGCCGCATGTGTGGTCGGACGCGCAATACGCCTGGGGCAAGGGTGTGATGAACGTCTGGCCCACCTATAAGCAGAACCACGCCATGGGGTATTTCAAGGAGACGGACCTGCCGTTCCAGTACGCGCTGGCCAATGCCTTCACCCTGTGCGACGCCTATCATTGCGCGTTTCAGGGCGGCACCAATCCCAACCGCGTGTTCCTGTGGTGCGGCGGCAACGATCCACAGCAACAGGGCAAGGGCCCGGTGATCGCCAACGCCTACGACTCGGTCGACTACAACCCCAAGGGCGGCTACACCTTCAGCACTTACGCCGAGCGGCTGGAAGCGGCCGGGGTGAGCTGGAAGATTTACCAGAACATGGCGGACAACTTCACCGACAATCCGGTGGCCGGCTTCCGCAGCTTCCGCGCCGCCTACTTCGGCGAGCCCGGCGCCAAGCCGGCGCTCAAGGACAAGGGCTTGTCCACCTGGACGCTGGACGATCTGCGCCGGGATGTGCAGGCCAACCGCCTGCCCCAGGTCAGCTATATCGTCGCCACCGCCGAAGGCTCGGAGCATCCCGGCCCGTCCAGCCCGGCGCAGGGCGCCGATTACACCGCCCGGGTGCTGGATGCGCTGACATCCAATCCGGAGGTGTGGAGCAAGACGGTGTTCCTGGTCAATTTCGACGAGAACGACGGTTTCTTCGATCACGTGCCGCCGCCGGCCGCGCCCAGCTATCTGAGCTGGGACGCGGATCCGGCCAAGGCGGTGCTGGCCGGCGCGTCCACCGTGGCCACCGACGGCGAATACCATCATCTGCGCAGCAGCGAGACCGGCAATGAGCGCGCCGACCTGATCCACGTGCCTTACGGCCCGGGACCGCGGGTGCCGATGTACGTGATCTCGCCATGGAGCCGCGGCGGCTGGGTCAATTCCCAGGTGTTCGACCACACCTCGGTGATCCGTTTCATCGAGCAGCGCTTTGGGGTCAAGGAACCCAATATCACCGCCTGGCGGCGCGCGGTGTGCGGCGATCTGCTGTCCTGCTTCGATTTCGTCAACCCCAATGCCGAGCTGCCCAAGCTGCCGGCCACCGCCGCGCTGGCGGCGCGCGCGCGCGCCTTGCCCGGCCGCACCAAGCCCAGCGCGCCAGCCTTGCCGGAGTTGCCGGTGCAGGCGGTTGGCCTGCGCCGCTCGCGCGCGCTACCTTACGAGCTGCACGCCAGCGCGCGGGTGGATGGCAATGCCGGCACCGTGGAATTGATTTTCGCCAACAGCGGCAAGGCGGCGGCGGTGTTTCACGTGTATGACCGTCGTCATCTGGACGCGCCGCCGCGCCGCTACACGGTGGAGGCCGGCAAGCAGCTGTCCGGGCTGTGGCGGGTCAATTACGACGCCAATCTCTACGATCTGTGGGTGCTGGGCCCCAACGGCTTCCATCGCCATTTCACCGGCGATGCCGGCCAGCTGGGGCGCTTGAGCAAGGCGCAGCCGGAAATCCAGGTCTGTTACGAGCCGGCCGCCGGCGACGTTTACCTGAAGCTGCACAATAGCGGCCGCGAGAACTGCGAGTTCCAAGTGCGCGCCAACGCCTATGCCAACACCGAGCCGCGGCGCGTCACCGTGGGCCCGCAAGGCGAGGCGGTGCTGAACTGGCCGTTGAAGGACAGCCACGGCTGGTACGACGTCAGCGTCAGCGCGCCGGTGTTCCCCGGCTTCAGCCGCCGTTTCGCCAGCCGGGTGGAAACCGGCCGCGACGGCTTCAGCGACCCGGCGATGGGCGGCGCAGCGGTGGGCGAGCAGTGGACGCCGCCGGTCTGAGTGGCCAATGACAAAGGCCGCGCCAAATGGCGCGGCCTTTTTGCTTTTTAACGTGTTTACGCTCTTGCGAGCTAAGGCGAGACAAGGCGAAAACGAGCGAAAAAGCGGAATGTACTCGTGGTACATAAGCATTTTGAGCTCGTACGCACCGTGCGACGCCTCACGAAGCGCAGCAGACCTTGAACAGGCTTTTAGAAGAAGCCCAGCGGCTTGCCGTCAAAGCTCACCAGCAGGTTCTTGGTCTGCTGATAGTGATCCAGCGCGCGCTTGTGGGTTTCGCGGCCGATGCCGGACTTCTTGTAGCCGCCGAAGGCCGCGTGCGCCGGGTAGAGATGGTAGCAATTGGTCCACACCCGGCCGGCCTTGATCGCGCGGCCGACGCGGTAAGCGCGGTTGATGTCGCGGGTCCAGACCCCGGCGCCGAGGCCGAACTCGGTGTCGTTGGCGATGGCGACGGCTTCGGCCTCGTCCTTGAAGGTGGCGATGCTGACCACCGGACCGAAAATCTCCTCCTGGAACACCCGCATCTTGTTATTGCCCTTCAGCAGGGTGGGCTGGATGTAATAGCCCTGGGCCAGGCCGCCTTCCAGCGGTTCCAGCTTGCCGCCGCTCAGCACCTCGGCGCCTTCCTGGCGCGCGATGTCCAGATAGGACAGGATTTTGTCGAACTGCTGCTGCGAGGCCTGGGCGCCGACCATGGTGTCGGTGTCCAGCGGATCGCCGCGCTTGATCGCCTTCACCTTCTTCATCACCTCGGCCATGAAGGCCGGATAGATGGACTCCTGCACCAAGGCGCGCGACGGGCAGGTGCAGACCTCGCCCTGATTGAAGAAGGCCAGCACTAGCCCTTCGGCGGCCTTCTCGATGAAGGAGGGCTCGGCCTGCATGATGTCTTCGAAGAAGATATTGGGCGATTTGCCGCCCAGCTCCACCGTGGACGGGATGATGTTTTCCGCCGCGCATTGCAGGATGTGGCGGCCCACCGGGGTGGAGCCGGTGAAGGCGATCTTGGCGATGCGCTTGCTGGTGGCCAGCGCCTGGCCAGCTTCCTTGCCGAAGCCGTGCACCACATTGACCACGCCCGGTGGCAGCAGATCGCCTATCACTTCCATCAGCACCGCGATGCCCAGCGGCGTCTGTTCCGCCGGTTTCAACACCACGCAGTTGCCGGCGGCCAGCGCCGGCGCCAGCTTCCACGCCGCCATCAGCAGGGGGAAGTTCCACGGGATGATCTGACCGACCACGCCCAGCGGTTCGTGGATGTGATAGGCCATGGTGTTGTGATCGATTTCCGCCGCCGTGCCTTCCTGGGCGCGGATGCAGCCGGCGAAGTAACGGAAATGGTCGGCGGCCAGCGGGATGTCGGCGTTCAGGGTTTCACGCACCGGCTTGCCGTTGTCCCAGGTTTCGGTAACCGCCAGTTTTTCCAGGTTGGCCTCGATGCGGTCGGCGATCTGCAGCAGCAGATAGGAGCGTTGCTGCGCCGAGGTCTGGCCCCAGGCGTCCGCGGCGGCGTGGGCGGCGTCCAGCGCCAGTTCGATGTCGGCGGCGTCGGAGCGCGGAAACTCGGCGATGGGCTGGCCGTTGACCGGAGAAGTGTTGACGAAGTGCTGACCGTTGACCGGCGGCACGAACTGGCCGCCGATGTAGTTGCCGTAACGGGATTGGAATGCAATCACCGCGCCGGGGGTGCCGGGATGAGCGTAACGCATGCTGGGTTTCTCCTGTTGTAGATTTGGCCATGGCGCGCGGCCGGCGAGGACCGCGCTGTCCTGGCCCACAGCAGGAAGCGTGCCAAGCCGTCACGCCTTCGGGTCATGTTGCGGTGCGGAATCGATAATGGCCGATGGCTATTGCCGCTGCCCACATCGATATTGCGGCGCAAGATGGCGGCGATGGATGCCGGCTGGCCGATAGGCCAGGCCATGAGTTGTCGCAAAACGCTACAGTGTTGCGCTACGGATTTTCAGCCGCCGTTTGCGCCCGCCGCGTCGGCGGTGCTAATAGTTCTGCGAGCCCGTTCAAAGTCTCGCCAGCCTGAGCGCGACAAGGCGAAACAGCCGGAGAAACGGAATGCACAAGCGGCGCATGAGCATGCTGAAGCGGCACTCGCCGTGTCTCGTCTCAGCAAGCGCGGCGGATTTTGAACAGGTTCCGAGATTTCGCGCCCAGGCCTTGGGCGCACCAGCCATTCGGGAGCATCGCGATGACCGAGCACTCTACACACCCGCCGGTGGACGGCGCGCGCCGGCGTTTCTTCCATGAGGGCCTGGAGCCCGTCGGGCTCCGCGACGAAATCGCCCAGTCCTGGCGGCGCTGCCGGCAACTGCCGCCGCAGCCGGCGGAGGACGGCCTGGACGGCGCGGCGCTGGGCGCCTTGCGCGAGGCCAATGGCTTGCTGCTGCGCCTGGCTCAGCCGGAACTGGACGGCTTGTACGAGCAGATCAGCGACCGGCGCGGCATCGTGCTGCTCAGCGATGCCGCCGGCGTGATCCTCAACGCCGCCGGCAGCTCCGGATTTCTGCGCAAGGCGGAGCAGGTGGCGCTGCTGCCTGGCATGGCCTGGGGCGAGCGCGACAAGGGCACCAACGCCATCGGCACCGCGCTGGCGCTGGGCGCGGCGGTGCAGGTCAACGGCGGCGAACATTATCTGGCCAGCAACGGCGGCATTTCCTGCTCGGCCGCGCCGATATTCACGCCCAACGGCCGCCTGGCCGGCGCGCTCAACATCAGCAGCGACGCGCGCTGTCACGAGGCGCACGCGCTGGGCCTGGTGCGGCTGGCGGCGCGGCAGATCGAGCACCGCTGGCTGGCGCGGCCTTCGGCCGAGCATTGGCTGGTGCGCTTCCATCTGAATCACGCCTTGCTCGGCTCCGCGCGCGAAGGCGTGCTCGTCTTCGCCGACGATGTGCTGGTGGAGGCCAATAGCTGCGCGCTGGCCTGGCTGGGCCTGGCGTGGGCGGATCTGGGCCGGCTGCGCTTCGGCCAGCTGTTCGACGGCGAACTACAGCCGGCCGACGGCCTGCGCACGCGGCTTGGCCGGCGCGGCCAGCATTTTCATCTGCAGATCACGCCGCCGGCGCGGCGAGTGGTGGCGCAGCGGCCGCCTCCGAAGGCCGAGGCGCGGCCATCGCTGGCGCTGCAACGCGCGGTCAAGGTGCTGAATGCCGACATCCCGGTCTTGCTGCAAGGCGAAACCGGCGTGGGTAAGGAGGTGTTCGCGCGCGCGCTGCACGCCGCCAGCCGGCGCGGCCGCGCGCCCTTCGTCGCCGTTAATTGCGCGGCGATACCGGAGGCCTTGATCGAGTCTGAGCTGTTCGGCTACGAGGAGGGCGCCTTCACCGGCGCGCGGCGCAAGGGCATGGCCGGCAAGCTGCGCGAGGCCGACGGCGGCGTGCTGTTCCTGGACGAGGTGGGCGACATGCCGGCGGCGATGCAGGCGCGGCTGCTGCGCGCGCTGCAGCAGCGCGAAGTCACGCCGCTGGGCGGCGGCCAGGCCCATGCGGTGGATTTCGCGCTGATCTGCGCCACTCATCGCGATCTCGCTGCGATGGTGGCGGCCGGCGAGTTCCGCGCCGACCTGTTCTACCGCTTGCAGGACTACCCGGTGCGGCTGCCGCCGCTGCGCGAGCGCGATGATCTGCCGCGCCTGATGGACGAGATGTGGCGGGAACTGGGCGCGGCGCAACGCGGCGTGCGCCTGGGCGCCCCGCTGCGCGCCGCGCTGCTGGCTTGCTCATGGCCGGGCAATGCGCGCCAGCTGCACAGCGCGCTGCGCACCATGCTGGCGTTGGCCGACGACGGCGCGGAGCTGGGGGTCGAGGATCTGCCGGCCGGCTGCCGCGCCGAGACGTCGCCAGCGGCGGTCACGCTGGCCGCTGGCGGCGACGATTTGATCGAACAGACGTTGGCGCGCTGCCGGGGCAATGTCAGCCGCGCGGCGGCGGAGCTGGGCGTGGCGCGCAGCACGCTGTACCGGCGGCGAGCGCGGCGCTGACACGCGTCCGGCAGCGGTCAACCATAGCCGCGCCGTTTCAGCGCCAGATAGAGCATGGCCGCGTTGATGGCGTCATTGAGCGCGTCGTGGCGCGGCAACGTCGGCATGTCCAGATCCCGGCAGATGCTGGCCAGGCTGAGATCGATGTGGGCGTCCGGGTTCTGCCTCAGCTTGTAATCGTAGTAACGGCCGGAAATCTCGATGCGCCGCTGCGGCAGCGGCACGCCCAGCCAGGGGCGGACATAGCGGTTGAGCACCGCCAGGTCGTATTCCAGGTAATAGCCCAGCAGCGGGCGGCCGCCGATGAAGTCCAGCAGCCGCCGCACGGCGTCCTCGGCCGCCAGGCCCTGGCTGACGTCCAGCGGGCGCAGGCCGTGGATGCGCACATTGTCGGCGCTGGGCGCTTGCCGCGGCCGCACCAGCAGGTAGAGCGCCTCGCTGGCGAGAATGCGGTTGCCGCGCAGCTTGACCGCGCCTATGGACAGCAGCTCGGCCGCGGCCGGGTCCAGGCTGGTGGTTTCGCAGTCCAGGCTGACCAGTTCGTCCGGGTGTTCCTGGTACATGGCGGCATAGGCCGGATCGCGCAGCCGGCGGCGCTGCCATTGGCGCAGCAGGGAGGTCAGCATCAGAAACTGCCCAGCCGGTAATGGTGGCGCAGCTGCGCCTTGAATTTCTTGACCACGCCCAGCGCGTCCTTGAGCAGGTCCCGCTCCAGCGAGGACAGTTTTTCCGGTTCCAGCAGATTATCCGCCGGCCGGCCGGCATCTTGCTGCTCCAGCCCGTGCTCCAGCCGCAGCTGCATCAGGAAGGACAGCGCCTCGCCGACATCCTCGGCCAGCTCCGCGTCCAGCCGCTCCAGCTCCACCAGCCGCCGCAGGCGCTGCTGCGAGCTGTTGTCGCGCACGCCGTGTTCCAGCGCCAGCGCGCGGATGCCATGCACCAGCGGGAAGATGCCGCCTTTTTTCAGGTCCAGCGTGGTGCGGCCGTCGCGCGCCTGGGTTTGCAGATGGGAGAACAGGCCCAGCGGGGTGTCGAACTGTTCGATGGCGCGGGCGAAGCGGGAGAAAAAGCCGGCGTCGTCGCGCAGCACCGCATGCAGCTCGTCGCGCGCGCGCTCCAGCAGTTCGCTGTCGCCGCAGACGGCTTCCGCGTCCACGAAGATGGCCAGCCGCATCAACGCGTCGCCGCTGGGTTGGTGCACCCATTGGTGGAAGCGCTCGCGCAGCTCGGCGCCGCTGAAGCGCCAGCCTGGACGGCTGAGCATGATGCCGCCGGGACAGGGCGGATAACCGAAGCGTTCCAGCGCGTCGGAAAACGCCTGGCAGCTGGCCTCCAGCTGCGGCCAGGACGCGCCGTCGCGCAATAGCAGCGCATTGTCCTGGTCGGTCTTGAGTATCTGTTCGCCGCGGCCCTCCGAGCCCAGCACCAGCAGGCAGCTATTGGCCAGCAGTTCCGGCGGCGCGATCAGCCGCCAGGCGCGGGCGAACAGGCGGGCGTTCAGGCTTTGCACCAGTCGGCCGAGCTGCAGCGGCTTGACGCCGTGGCCGCAGAGTATGCGCACCAGCCGCGTGATCTGTTCGGCGATCTCGGCCAGTTCGTCCAGGGTGTCGGCGCGCTCCAGGCGCTGCGCGATCAGATGGGAGTGATTGGAAAAATAGGACAGCACATCCACCTGGGCCAGCATGCCCACCGGCTCGCCGCGCTCGGTGACCACCAGCCGCCGCAGATTGCGCCGCGTCATCAGCAGCAGCGCGTTGAACAGGAAATCGTCTATGTCTATGGTCAGCAGCTGGTAGTTGCAATGCGCGGCCACTGGCGCGTCGACGGGCACGCCGTTCAGCACGATGTCGCGGAAGTCGGTGGTGGTGAAGATGCCCAGGCCGGCTTCGGCACGCACCAGCACCGATTTGGACTGCTGCGCCTTCATCGCCGCCGCGGTGTCGCGCAGGCTGGCGCCGCCGTCGATGAAAACCGGCCGGCGGCAGTTGGCGTCGCGCACGGTGGCGGTGAGCAGGGTCTGCAGTTCGCGCTGGCCGGCGCGCTGCGCCAGCCGGCCCAGCTTTTCCGACACGCTGGCGTAGAAATAGGCGCCGAAGCGCGGGTTGCTTTCGGTCAGCGCCAGCACTTCGGCGCGCGGCAGCGCGTAGAGCAACGCTTCTTCCTGCACGATGAAGCGATGGGAGGTCTGGCCGGCGGCGACGGCGCGGGCGTCGAAGCTGTCCTGCGGCCGGTGCAGCGCGATGGTCTCATCGCCGGCCATTTCGCGCACCACGCCCTTGATCACCACATACATGGCGTCCACCGGGGCGTCCGGGGCGAGGATGACGGCGTCGCCGCCGTGGAACACGATGTCGACGCGCGCCTCCAGCTTTTGGCGCTCGGCCGGGCTCAACGCGTCAAAAGGGGGTTGGCTGAAATCGAATCGCTGCATGGCGGCCCTCGCGGCAGACAAAACATTGCCGCCAGCATAACACTGGCGGCAAGGGCTTGTCGGCGGAGGTTCAGCCCGGCAGGTGTTGCAGCAGCGGCGAGCCGTCGCGGAACAGCAGCAGTTCGCCGGCGCTCAGCTGGGTCCAGCTTTCATTGTCGGTCAGCGGCTGGGTGGCGATCACCGCCACGCGGTCGTGCGGGGTGGTGACCGAGGAGAAGTCCACGCTGACGTCGTCGTCCACCAGGTGGGCGGTGTTGAACGGCGCCTGGCGGATGATGTAGTGCAGATGGGTGGAGCAGTGGGCGAACAGCACCTCGCCGTTGCTGAGCATGAAGTTGAACACGCCGTGGCCGGCGATCTCCGCCGCCAGGCGCGCCACTTCGGCGAACAGCTCGTCCAGCTGCGGTTGCTGGCACCACTTGGCGCGCAACCGTTCCATCAGATGGCAGAAGGCCCGTTCGGAGTCGGTGCTGCCCACCGGGTTGTAGTGGCAGCCGGCCTCGGGCTGGAAATTATCCAAGTTGCCGTTGTGGGCGAAAATCCAGTAACGGCCCCACATCTCGCGCATGAAGGGGTGAGTGTTGGCCAGATTGACCTCGCCCTGGGTGGCTTTGCGGATGTGGGCGATCACGTTTTCCGATTTGATCGGATAGTTGCGCACCAGATTGGCCACCGGGGATTCCACCGACGGTTTGTCGTCCAGGAAGATACGGCAGCCCTTGTTCTCGAAAAAGGCGATGCCCCAGCCGTCGGCATGGTGGTCGGTCTGGCCGCCGCGGCGGTGAAAGCCTTCGAAGGAGAACAGGATATCGGTTGGAGTATTGCAATTCATGCCCAATAACTGGCACATGGTTTCGGGTTCCACGGTAAAGAGATTGTCATGGCCGGTCGCGCCGGCTGCGGTTTTGTTACAGAGCTTAGGCGATATGCGCACCCAGGGCAATGCGCCAGCGCGGCGAAGCGGCGGCGCGGACGCCCGTTTGGCGTCGGACCACGCCACATGGCGGCGGCCTGGAGGCCGTGCTACGGTCCAAGCTCGGACTGAATTGACTCGAATCAAGAGAGGAGGCCTTGCCATGCCCCGTGGTTTTCGCGCCGTCAGGCTGGAGGAGAAGTTCGCGTTGTTTCAAGAACAGTGGCGTCCCAAGATCATCGCCCAGATGAACGACTATCATTTCAAGCTGGTGAAAATCCAGGGGGACTTCATCTGGCATCGGCACGCCGAGACCGATGAAGTCTTCATCGTGCAGGAAGGGTGTTTGCGCATCGATTTGCGCGACAGGCCGCCGGTATGGGTGAACGCCGGGGAGATGTTCGTCGTGCCCAAGGGCGTGGAGCACAAGCCCTATGCCGAGCATGAGGTCAAGCTGATGCTGGTGGAACCGCAAGGGGTGCGCAACACCGGCGAGGTCGTCAGCGAGCGCAGCGCTCCCGCGGACGATTGGATCTGAGAGCCTGTGCAAAGCCTGCTGCGCTTCGTGAAGCGTTGCATGGTGAGTACGAATTCAAAATGCTCATGTACCGTTTGTGCATTCCGCTTTTTCGCTCGTTTTCGCCTTGCCTCGCCTGTGCTCGCGAGACGTTGAACAGGCCCTGAGGCTTCGGCCGCCCTGTCGGGGCGGCCGATCCGGCAAGTCGGGGCCGGCTTAAGCGGGCTTGAAGGCGCCGCGCAGCTTGGCCCAGCCGCCCTGGCTCAGGCTGACGCCGAGCAGGATCAGGCCGCCGCCCAGCCAGTGGTAGTCGTGTATGGTCTCGCCCAGCAGCGCGCTGGCGATCAACGCGGTGAACAAGGGCAGCAGATTCATGAAGATGGCGGTGCGTTCGCTGCCCAGGCGCTGGATGCCGCGCATCCACAAATAGGGCGCCAGCACCGAGGAGGCGATGCCGGCGAAGGCGACCAGGCCGACGCCCTGCGGCGGCACCGCTAGGCTGTGCGCGCTGAGCGCCACCGGCACCAGCATCAGCACCGCCAGCAGCACCTGAACATAGAGATTGGTCCAGCTGCCGAACGGCGGCGCCCAGCGCCGCAGCAGAATGCCGTACAGCGCGTAGGAGAGCGAGCCGATCAGCATCAGCGCGTCGCCATGGTTGACGCCGCCGTCGAGCAGGCTCAGCGGCCGGCCCTGGCCCAGCAGATAGCACACGCCCAGCAAGGACACCGCGACGCCGAACAGCGCGTGCGCGCCCACCGGCTGGCGGAAAGCCGTCGCGCTGAGCGCCAGGCCCAGCAGCGGCACCAAGGCGCAGATCACGCCCATATTGGTGGCGCTGGTGCTGTGCGCGGCGTAATAGGCCAGGCACTGGAACATCACCATGCCCAGCACCGCCAGCACGCTGAAGCGGCCCAGCCAGGGGCGGATGGCGCGCCATTGGCGCAGCAGCGGACGCAGGCACAGCGGGGTGAGAATGACCGCGGCGACCAGCCAGCGGTAGAAGGAAATGGCCGCTGGGTCCAGCGCCTGGGCGGCGGCCTTGGACACCACGGTGTTGGCGGACCAGATCAGCACGGCCAGCATGGGAAACAATGAGTTCATGACGTGAACGACTCCGAGAGCGCGGCGCCGGCCTCTATGGCGTGGCGCGACATTGACAGCCGCTAGTGTAACGCTGTCTGATTAGTGTCATATAACGCAAAGCAGACATTGCAATACAGGGAAACCGACAAATTGGACTATTCCGAACTGGATCAACGCTTGCCGGAACCCGCGCCCATCCATCTGCGCTACGATCAATTGACGCCGCAGACCGAATTCACTCCGCACAGCCACCGCTGGGGCCAGCTCAACCGCATCAGCCTGGGCCTGATAGAGCTGGACTTGGTCGAGCAAGAACAGGGCGAACGCCTGCTGGCGGCGCCGGCGGAGTTTCTGATCTGGGTGCCGGCCGGAGTCAGGCACTCGGCCTCGGTGCGCCAGGCGATGTGCTACACCTCGGTCTATATCGGCGCCGAGGCGGCGGCGCGGCTGCCCGGCCAGCCCTGCCTGATTCCGCAAACACCCTTGCTGCGCGCCTTGCTGGAGGACTTTTGCCAGCGCGGCGTCACCGCGATAGAAGATCCATGGGATCGACGCCAGGCCGAACTGCTGCTGGAGCGGCTGGTCCAGGCCGGCCACCAGCACAGCTATCTGCCGGACAGCCGCCACCGCCAGCTGGCGCCCATCCTGGCCGCCATCCGCGCCCACCCGGCCGACAACACCACGCTGGCGCAATGGGCGCAACGGGTATACGGCACCGAGCGCACGCTGGCGCGCCATTTCCAGCGCGAGCTGGGCATGAGCTTCGTGCAGTGGCGCAGCCGGGTAAGGCTGCTGCGCGCGCTGACCTGGCTGCGCGAAGGCAGGGCGGTGCAGGATATCGCCGCCGATCTGGGCTACGGCACCGCGTCGGCTTTCATCGCCATGTTCAACAAGCAGTTGGGCTATTCGCCGGAGCGCTATCGCCGGCAACTGGCCGAGGGCATGTCTTGAGGATGCTTGTTGCCCGTTTGGCATTGCGGCACACTGGAATGATTGTCACGCATAGAACAAGAGCAGATCCGCCCACATCATGAGCAAGAAGATCAAACAATTGGCCCGGCAACTGGGCGACGGCTGGAAGCTGCGCCGCACGCTGCGCCAGGCCAGCACGCTGAATTTCGTTTTTTCCGAACGCATAGACTTCCTGAATGGCCAACACTGGGACCGTCTGGCCGAGCCGCGGGGGCTGCTGATGTCCCGCGATTACTGGCGCGCGCTGGAGCAATCCGGGCTCGCCGATTTCGAAGTCCGCTACGCGATGGCTTACCGCGACGGCGTGCCGGTGGCGGCCGCGGCGATGCAGCTACTGGAAGTCAGCCTGGAAACCATGCATGCCCATCCGGGGCCGCGGGCCGAGGGTTCGCTGCGCGCGGCGCTGGCGCAAAACATCAAGCCGCGGCTGCGCCAGCGTCTCTTGGTCTGCGGCAATATGCTCAGCTACGGGCTGGATGGGGTGGCTTTCGCCGCGGAGCTGGACCCGCAAACCCGCTGGCAGGCGGTGGCGGAAATCCTTTACCGCATCCGCCGCGCGGAAAAGCTGAATGGTCAGATCGATTTCGTGCTGGTCAAGGATCTGGACGCGGCTGCGCTGGAGGACAGCCGGGCGCTGGGCAAGCTCAGCTACAGCATGCTGGAGACCGAACCCAATATGGTGCTGCCGCTGGCCGAAGACTGGCGTGTTTACGAGGACTATCTGGCCGGCATGACTTCCAAGTACCGCAGCGGCATCCGCCAGCAGATCTTCAAGCCCATCGAGGCCGCCGGCTGCGTAATCGGCGTGATGACGCCGGAGCAGGTGGACGCGCAGGCGGAGCGCATGCAGCAGCTCTACCTGGCGGTGCAGGACAATGCCACGCTGCGACCGGTGACGGTGACCGCCGACTACTGGCGGCGGATGGCGGCGCTGGGGCCGGAGCGGGCGGAGCTGCGCGGCCTGTGGCGCGACGGCGAGCTGCTCGGCTTTTTGCTGGTCTTGAAAGACGGCGCGGAAGTCACCGCCGCGCAGATCGGCTTCGACCGCGCCGCGGCCAAGGCGCTGCCGCTTTACCTGCGCCTGCTGCACACGGCGATTGAGTCGGCCTTGGCCGCCGGCGGGCGGCGGGTGATTTTCGGCCGCACCGCGCTGGAGCCCAAGGCGCGCATGGGCTGCCAGCCGCTGCCGACCACGCTGTGGATACGCCATCGCCAGCCGGTGCTCAATTCGCTGATCCGCAACCGCTTCGGCATCGTCCACCATGACGAGGCCCCGGCGATCAATCCATTCAAGAAATAAGAGCCCGCAGCTAAAAGGACCCGATATGACTCAAACGGCAAGCGTCGCCGCGGCACCCGCGCGCAAACTGAACCGGAACGACTGCAAGACGCTGGGCCTGGCCTCGCTGGGCGGCGCGCTGGAATTCTACGATTTCATCATTTACGTGTTCTTCGCCCTGGTATTGGGCAAGCTGTTCTTCCCCCATGACATTCCAGGCTGGCTGCGCCAATTGCAGGTGTTCGGCATTTTCGCCGCCGGCTATCTGGCGCGGCCGCTGGGCGGCATCATCATGGCGCACTTCGGCGATCTGTTCGGCCGCAAGCGCATGTTCACGCTCAGCATCGTGCTGATGGCCTTGCCGACGCTGGCGATGGGCTTGCTGCCCACGTATCAGGACATCGGGGTGTGGGCGCCGGTCTTGTTGCTCTTGCTGCGCGTATTGCAGGGCGCGGCCATAGGCGGCGAAGTGCCCGGCGCCTGGGTGTTCGTCGCCGAGCACGCGCCGCCCAGCCGCACCGGCCTGGCGTGCGGCATCATCACCTCGGGGCTGACCATAGGCATTCTGTTCGGCTCCCTGATCGCGATGGCGATGAATCTGTTATTCACGCCGCAGCAGTTGGAAAGCGGCGCCTGGCGCATTCCCTTCCTGATCGGCGGCGTCTTCGGCCTGGTGGCGATGTATCTGCGCCGCTGGCTGCACGAGACCCCGGTGTTCAGCGAAATGCAGGCGCGCAAGGCCTTGTCCGCCGAGCTGCCGCTAAAGGCGGTGCTGCGCGGCCATCGCCTGGGCATGGCCGTGTCGATGGCGGCCACCGCGATGTTGTCGGTCACCATCGTGGTGGTGATTCTGATGACGCCCACCTTTTTGCAGAAGCAGTTCGGCGTGCCGCCGGTGGAGGCGCTGTTCGCCAACAGTCTGGCCATCGTCGCGCTGAGCGTGGGCTGCATCGTCGCCGGCCTGGCGGTGGACCGCTTCGGCGGCGGCCCGGTGTTCACCGCGGGCAGCCTGCTGCTGGGTGTCAGCAGCTGGTGTTTCTACCAGACCATGGGGCACGATGTGAGCTGGCTGCATCCGCTGTACACGCTGACCGGTTTCTTCGCCGGCATCGTCGGCGCGGTGCCTTTTCTGATGGTGCGCGCGTTTCCGGCGCCCATCCGCTTCAGCGGCCTGTCGTTTTCCTACAATGTGGCTTACGCGGTGGTGGGCGGCTTCACGCCGGTCTTGCTATCGCTGTGGATGGAGGTCAGCTCGCTGGCGCTGGCCGGCTATCTGATGATTTTCTGCCTGGTGGGGCTGGCGATGGGTTTGTTCCTGCTGGCCTGGGGGAATAGGCCGGGCTTGTCGCATCCAGTGCATTGAAGGGCGTGCAGCGCGCATAGAAAAACGGCGGCGTCGATAAAGACGCCGCCGTTTTGTCATGCCAGGGCGAGCCAGTTCAAGGTCTGGCGAACATTAGCGCGGCAGCTCGTTCCACTGCTTCAACAGCCGCTTGGCGGACACCGGGTATGGCGTTTTCAGTTCCTGGGCGAACAGGCTGACGCGCAGTTCCTCGATCTGCCAGCGGAAATCCAGCAAGGCCTGGGACGCGCCTTCGGCTTCATTGTCCTCGGCTACCCGGGTTTCCCATTTCTGCCATAGGTCGCGGATTTCCGCGCCGCGCTGGCCGTCGCGCTGCGGATTGGCCGGCTGCTTGTCCATGCGCAAGCCCATCGCGCGCATATAGCGCGGCAGGTGAGGCAGCTGGCTCCACGGCGTGGCGGCCAGGAAGCCCTTGTAAACCAGCTTGGCCAATTGCTGCTGCAGCTCGTAGCCCAGCTTGTGCTTCTGCATCTTGACGCTGAGCGGGCCGTATTCGGATGCCACCTGGCCCAGATACTGGGTCACCGCCTGGTTGACCGCCGGCAGCCGGGTGCGGGCGCGGGTTTTCTGGTCGTTGAAGGCTTTCTCATTGCGCGGCAGCGCGTCGTCGCCGATGAAGGCGCGGTCGCAGATGCAGGCGATGGCGTCGGCCAGCAATTCGTCGACATTGGCCACCGCGCGCAGCTGCAAGCCCAGCTGGGTCATGCCGGGCAGGCCCTTGGACAGCTGCTTCATCTGCTCCTTGAGCTGCAGCTGCAGCAGCCGGATCACGCCCTGGCGGTGATGGCGCTCGGCCATCAACTGGGTGTCGAACAGGCGGATCGCCACCTTGTCCTGCTCCAGCGTCAGCGCCGGATAGCCGGTCAGCTGCTGGCGGCCGCGGGCGAACTGTATGCTTTCCGGCAGTTCGCCAAAGTCCCAGCTGCTGACATCATCGCGCTCGAATTCCGCGCTGGTGTCGCGGAAAGTCAGCTGGGCGGCCTGGCCGAACTGCTTTTGCAGCGCCAGCAGGTCGCGGCCCAGGCCGATTTCCTGCTTGCCGTCGTCAATGACGCGGAAGTTGAACAGCAGATGGGCCGGCAGCTCCTGGGCGCGGAAGTCGTCGATGTCCACCTTGACGCCGCCGGTTTCGCGCAGGATGAAGCGCGCCAGCTGCGGCGCGATCGGCTGCTGTTGATCCGGATTGACGCTGAGGAAGCGGGTGACGAAGTCCGGCACCGGCACGCAGCAGCGGCGGATCTGCTTGGGCAGGCCCTTGATCAGCTGTTGCAGTTTCTCGCGCACCATGCCGGGCACCAGCCATTCGAAGGCGGCCGGCTGCAGGCGGTTGAGGATGGCCAGCGGCACGTCCAGGGTGACGCCGTCCAGCGGGTGGTTGGGTTCGAAGCGGTAGCGCAGCTTGAGGCGGCCGTCTTCCAGCTCCAGCCATTCCGGGAACTGGTTTTCGGTGACATGTTGCGCGGCGTGGCGCATCAGTTCTTCACGCGTCAGGTGCAGCAGCTTGGCTTCGGTCTTTTCCGCCTCCTTGCACCAGGCCTCGAAGCTGGCGGCGTCCACCACCTCGGCCGGAATTCGTTCGCTGTAGAAGGCGAACAGCGCCTCTTCGTCCACCAGCACGTCCTGACGCCGCGCCTTGTGCTCCAGCTGCTCCACTTCGCGTATCAATTGCTGATTGCGCTGGAAGAAGGGCGCGTTGCTGACATAGTCCATATTCACCAGCGCGCCGCGGATGAACAGCTCGCGCGCTTCTTCCGGCGCGATGCGGCCATAGCTGACCGGCCGGCGCGGCACCAGGGTCAGGCCGTACAGGGTGACGCGTTCGCTGGCCACCACTTCGCCACGGCTCTTTTCCCAGTGCGGGTCGAAGTAATGGTATTTGACTAGGTGCGGCGCCAGCTTTTCCACCCATTCCGGCTCGATCTTGGCCACGCAGCGGGCGTAGAGGCGGGTGGTTTCCACCAGTTCCGCCGCCACCAGCCATTTGGGCTTGGCTTTTTTCAGGCCGGAGCCGGGAAAAACGTGGAAGTTGACGCCGCGGGTGCCTTGGTAATCGTCGCCTTCCTGGTTTTTCATGCCCAGATTGCCGATCAGGCCGGTCACCAGCGCCTTGTGCAGGTTTTCATAAGCGACGGCGTCCAGCTGCTGGCGCTTTTTCTGCGTCATCTGCGCGTCCGGCTGCTCGGCGTCGGCGTGCGCCTGTTCGCGCTTGATCAGGCCCAGCTCGCCGGCGATGTCGGCCAGCTGCGCGTGCAGTTCGCGCCATTCGCGCAAGCGCAGATGGGACAGGAAGTGCTCGTGGCAGGTGTTGATCAGCAGACGGTTGGATTTCTTGTGCTTGAGCGCGTCGGAGAAGAAGTCCCACAGGTGCAGGAAGGACAGGAAGTCGGACTTCTCGTCGTTGAAGCGCGCCTGCGCGCGTTCGGCCGCCTCGCGCGCCTCGAACGGGCGTTCGCGCGGGTCCTGCACGCTGAGGGCGGCGGCGATGATCAGCACTTCGCGCACGCAGCCGAAGTCGCGGCCGGCCAGCAGCAGGCGGCCCACTTTCGGGTCCACCGGAATCCGCGCCAGCTCCTTGCCCACGTTGGTGAGTTCGCCCTTGTCGTCCACCGCGCCCAGTTCGGTCAGCACCTGGTAGCCATCGGCGATCAGCCGGCTGCTCGGCGCTTCCAGGAAGGGGAAGGCATCCACCTTGCCCAGCCGCAGCGCGGCCATGCGCAGGATGACCGCGGCCAGGTTGGAGCGGACGATTTCCGGATCGGTGAAGGCCGGGCGCTGGTTGAAGTCGTCCTCGCCGTACAGGCGCACGCAGATGCCGGCCTCGACGCGGCCGCAACGGCCGGCGCGCTGCCGCGCCGCCGCCTGGGAGATTTTCTCCACTTGCAGCTGTTCCACCTTGGCGCGCGGGCTGTAGCGGTTGATGCGCGCCTGGCCGGTGTCGATCACGTATTTGATGCCCGGCACCGTCAGCGAGGTTTCGGCCACATTGGTGGCCAGCACGATGCGGCGGCCGCCGGAAGGCTTGAAGATCTTCTGCTGGTCCTCGTTGGACAGCCGCGCGAACAAGGGCAGGATTTCGTAGCCGCGGATGCCGGACTTGCGCAGTTTTTCCGCGGTCTCGCGGATTTCGCGCTCGCCGGGCAGGAAGACCAGCATATCGCCCGGACCCTGGCGCGACAGCTCGTCGACGGCGTCGACGATGGCGCCTTCCATCTCAACTTCGCGCTCGTCTTCGTCGCGCTGCGCCAACGGGCGGTAACGCACTTCCACCGGATAAGTGCGGCCGGAGACTTCGATCACTGGCGCGCCGTCGAAATGGCGGGAGAAGCGGTCGGCATCTATGGTGGCCGAGGTGATGATCACCTTCAGGTCCGGCCGACGCGGCAGCAGCTGTTTCAGATAACCCAGCAGGAAGTCGATGTTGAGGCTGCGCTCATGCGCCTCGTCGATGATGATGGTGTCGTAGCTTTCCAGGTAACGGTCGGTCTGGGTTTCCGCCAGCATGATGCCGTCGGTCATCAGCTTGATCACCGATTTGTCCGACAGCTTGTCGGTGAAGCGCACTTTGAAGCCGACATGCTCGCCCAGCGTGGATTTCAGTTCCTGGGCGATGCGGCTGGCCACCGAGCGCGCGGCCAGGCGGCGCGGCTGGGTGTGGCCGATCAGGCCGTGCACGCCGCGGCCCAGTTCCAGGCAGATCTTGGGCAGCTGGGTGGTTTTGCCGGAGCCGGTTTCGCCGCAGATGATCACCACCTGGTGACGCTCGATCGCGGTCTTGATGTCGGCCAGTTTCTGGTTGACCGGCAGGGCGTCGTCAAAATCGGGCTTGGGCAGATGGGCGCGGCGCGCGGCCACCTTGGCGGCGGAGCGCTCGATCTGCGTCTGGATATCGGCCAGCTGCCTGTCCGCGGGCTGGTTTTTCTTCAGCCGCTCGGCGGCGTCGCTCAGTTTGCGGCGCAAGGCGTGGCGGTCGCGGATCAGGCAGGAGGGGAGGTCGGCCTTGAGTTGGGCCAGCAGCTGGGCAGCAGTCATCGGGAAAAGAACACTGGATTACAGGAAAGCGGTGATTATAACAGCTGCGTGGCGCTCCGGCAGGCCTGGATTGCCGGCCGGACGCCCGTGGAACGGCTTATTTGCGCTGGCGGTAGCGGCCCAGCTCCGCTTTCAGCCAGGCGGCGCTGGCCACTGGCTGCGCCGCGCCGCAACGCACTTGGTAGGCTTTGCCGCTGATGCTGCTCTGGGTGGCCGCGCGTTCGATGAAGCTTTCCGCGTTGCTGACCCAGTCTTTTTTCAGCAAATACTGGTATTTGTCGTTCAGATGATCGCGGGCCTCCTTGGAACCGTACCAGCTGCCGTTGCGGTTGAATTCACAGCCGGATTTGGCCAGATAGTCCAGCAGGTGATCGATTTCAGCTTTGGCGGCGGGGGTGGGCGCGGCGATGGCGGCGCCGGCGCTCAAACAAAAAACCAGCCAGATCGGCAGCTTCAGGGTCATGCATCGCTCCATTGCAATTGGAATGCGCTGACTATGCGCGATGGGGCTGGGCTTGTCCAACTTCTACGCCGCCTTTATGCTGTGCCGGTCTTCAGGGCGGGGTGAAACTCCCCACCGGCGGTATGCCGCGGCGAATGCCGGCGGCGAGCCCGCGAGCGCCGCGCAGCCGTTTCCATGATGCGCGGGTCAGCAGATTCGGTGAGAAGCCGAAGCCGACGGTGATAGTCCGGATGAGAGAAGACGCGCGCCAGGCTCTGAGAGCCTGGCGTGTCTTTGCGCGTCGGCATCGCCGCGCGTCGCCCTGGGGCGCTTTCCTTAGATTTTTTACGGAGCCTCCCCATGCAGCAAAACATCTACGACCATCCGATCTTTTTCTCCCAATACCAAGCCTTGCGCGACAGCGACACCGGGCTGAACGGCGTTTTGGAGCAGCCCGCCTTGCGCGGCGCGCTGCCGCCGCTGGCCGGCGCCGACGTGCTGGACCTGGGTTGCGGTTTCGGCGATTTCGCCCGCTGGGCGCGCGGCGAGGGCGCGGCCAGCGTCACCGCGGTGGACTTGTCCGAGCGCATGCTGGAACAGGCGCGAGCGCGCACCCAGGATTCAGCGATTCATTACCGGCGCGCGGCCATCGAGGACTATCAGCCGCCCGCCGACGCTTATGATCTGGCGGTGTCTTCGCTGGCGCTGCACTATGTGGCGAATTACGCTGCGGTGGCGGCGCGCGTGTTCGCCGCGCTGCGGCCAGGCGGCGTGTTCGCGCTGACGGTGGAGCATCCGATTTGCACCGCCAGCCCGCAGGGCTGGGCGCTGGACGCGGCGGGCGAGCCATCACACTGGACGCTGGACGCGTATTTCCAGCAAGACGCGCGCACAAGCCGCTGGTTCGTCGACGGCGTGATCAAGCAGCACCGCACGGTGGAAAGCTATGTGAAAGGCTTGTTGGACGCCGGCTTCCAACTGCTTCACCTGGGCGAGCCCGCGCCAGACCCGCAGACGCTGGCATATCGGGACGGTTTACGGCCGCACGCGCGCCGTCCGGCCTTGCTGCTGCTCGTCGCGCGAAAGCCTGCGCGCTAGCGCGGCCTTGCCGGGTCGGCGCGCAGAACCAAGCCGCGCCGACCTGGTCCAGCAATAATCGGGCAAGAATCAGGAGGAGGGCGATGAGAAGAGGGTGGGCTGCGGGGATTCTGATTCTGGTCTTATCGACGGCGTCCGCCATCGGCAAGACCCCGCCGGAACGGGCCGTCATCGAACCGGCCCACATCGTCGAGGCCATCAAGTTGCAACAGGAAGCGGACGCCGCCAAGGACAGGCCGCCGCAAAACGGCGAGCCGTGGTTCGCGGTTTTGGAGGGTTCTCGTCCCATCATCGTCACCGCGCCGCACGCCACTAGCCCGTTTCGCGACGGGCAATACCGTTTCTCCGACGGCGGCGGCACCGCGGCCTTGGCGGCGATGTTGCACCAACTGGCCGGCGCCACTGCGATCTACACCACCCGCGCCTCGCCGTCCGACCCCAATTACGAAGACGACAACGCCTTCAAACGCAAGCTGGCGGCTTTGATTGCCGACCAGCGCCCCTTGCTGGTGCTGGACTTGCACGGCAGTCATCCCTACCGGCCCTACGACGTGGATTTCGGCACCCTGAACGGAGCTTCGCTCCTGGGTAAGCCCTGGCTGCGACAGCGGCTGGAGCAGCGTTTGCGAGGGCAGGGCGTGCTCAATCTCTCCGACAACTACTTCGCCGCGTCCAAGCACCAGACCATCGCCAAATTCGCCTCGCGGCTGGGCGTGCCCGCCATTCAGCTGGAAATCAGCAGCACCTGGCTCACGCCCTCGGACGGGAGTCTGGCCGCGCATCGCTTCTCCCAGCTCTTGCAGGCGCTGGTGCGCTACGCGCGGGAGATAGAGAGCGAGGCGACCGCGCCTCAGGCCTGGCTGTCTTCGTCGCCGTAGTATTTGACGCCCAGGCGGATCACCGGACGGCCGCTGTCGCGGCGCTGGCGGTTGCTGTCGCGCAGGGAATAGGCGCAACCGCAGTACTCCTGTTGATAGAACTGTTCGCGCTTGCTGATTTCTATCATGCGCGCGGAGCCGCCGCCCTTGCGCCAGTTGTAGTCCCAATAGATCAGGCCGGGGTAGCGCGCGGCCGCGCGCGCGCCGCAGTCGTTGATCTGCTGCATGTTTTTCCAGCGCGAAATCCCCAGCGAGCTGGTGATGACGGGGAAGCCGTGCTCATGCGCGTACAGGGCGGTGCGCTCGAAACGCATGTCGAAGCACATGGTGCAGCGCACGCCGCGCTCCGGCTCATCCTCCATGCCCTTGGCGCGTGCGAACCAATTGTCGCGATCATAATCTGCATCGACGAAGGGAATGCCGAACTGCTCGGCGAAACGGATGTTCTCGTTCTTGCGCAGTTCGTACTCTTTCAGCGGATGGATGTTGGGGTTGTAGAAGAAGATGGTGAAGTCGATGCCCGTGGCTTGCATCGCCTCCATCACTTCTCCGGAGCAGGGCGCGCAACATGAGTGCAGCAAGACCTTGTCATGGCCGTCCGGCAGGGGCAGCGGCTGGCGCTCAAATGCTATGTTCATGGCGGTGGGTGGCGTCATATGAAAATTGCGAATTATGTTGCCGCGCCGCCGTGGAATCAAGGCGCGCCCGCCATCGCCCGCTCAAACGTCCTGCCATCCCGGCTGGGATGAGGGGGCTTTCGCTTCCGCGCGCACGATTTGGGGTGGCGCGCTAAGCACCAGCAAGGAAGCGTCATCCAGCATCGCCTCGTTCTGGCGGTGGCGCTGCAAGGCCTGCAGCACGCTATCGCCGATCCGATCCGGCCAGCCGGTTTCCACCGCCTTGACCACGCCGTCCAGGCCGAACATTTGCTCATTATCCGCCCGCGCCTCGGTAATGCCGTCGGAGCTGATCACCAGCCGGTGTCCGCTTCCCAGTCTGCCGCTTTCCAGCGATTTGTCGAACTGCCCGGCCTCCAGTATGCCCAGCGGCGGGTGCTCCGAGCGGAAGTGCTTGATCTTGCGTCCGGCGGCATCGAACATCAGCGCGCAGGGAATGCCGCCGTTCCAGACCTGCAGGCATTGGCTGTCGGCATCGATGGCGACGATGATGGCGGCGACGAAGCGGCCGAAGGGCAGCAGCCGGTGCAATTTGTCGTTGATGGCGGCGGCGATGTCGCTCAGCGGCGTTTGCGCTTGCGCCAGATCATAAAAACACTCCACCGCCGGAATCGCGCTAATCGCGGCGGTAAGTCCGTGGCCGGTGCAGTCGGCCAACATCAGATACTCGCGCTCGTCGGCGCGGGCGTAGCAAATCAGGTCGCCATTGAATTGCGAGGCGGGCCGCAGATGGCGCCAGACATGGGCGGGCAGTTCCAATTGCTGCCGGTTCAGGCGTTCCACCAGCTCCAGCGCATAGCTTTGTTCACGTTCGTTGCTGAGGAAGTAATGTTCCAGGCGCACCGCGTCCTGATTGATCTGCTGCTGCATCTTGGCGATGCGCAGGAAAACCTGGACCTTGGCCGCCAGCAGTTCCGGGCTGACCGGCTTGGTCAGATAATCGTCGCCGCCGGCCTTGAGCCCGTCGATCAAGTCTTGCTGCTGACTCAGGCCCGTCAGGAAAATGATGGGCACCCAGTGCTCGCCAAACAGCGCGCGCAACTCCACCGTGGCCTGCAAGCCATTCATCACCGGCATGATGATGTCCATCAGGATCAGGTCGTAGCGGGTTTCCCGGCAACGAGCCAGCGCTTCCTCGCCATTATTGGCGAGATCGCAGCAATAGCCCTGATCCTGGATCAGGGTGCTGACCGTCAGGCGATTGGTGGCGCTGTCGTCCACGAGCAGGATTTTCGGCGGGGGCATGCGGTTTTCCTGTGCGGCAGGGGTAAAGGCGTGATTTGCGCAAGCAGCCATGGGTGCAATTACATTGGCATCATGTTTGGGGTATAGCATATGCGGTCGCACAATGTCGCATTGCAAGGCAAAAGCGTACCGCCAGGCAGGACCGCGGCAAGATTGCCGCGGCTGTCAATTTCCGCTAAGCCACCCTGGCGGCGCATGCTAGTATGCGGGTTTTGGCGGCGCTCTGCGCCGGCCGTTCCTGCACAGAAAGTCCCAGACCCTGATCATGAAATTCGCAACCCATTCCATTGCGCTGGCGCTGAGCCTGGCGTTGATCAGCCCGGCCAGTCTGGCCGAACCCGAAGACATGCCGCTGCCGGGCGATGTACAGCTGGCCCCAGCCAGCAAGCCGGCGCGCAAGGCCGCCCCGGTCAAAACCATTCAGCCGGCCGAATCCGTCCGCGCCAGCAAACAAGCCAAACCGGCGCGCCAGGCCAAAAGCAAGGCCAAGGCAAAAACCGCCAAGCAGAGCAAAGGCCAGGCCAAGGCCATCAGCGCCAAGCAGGCGCGCCACGGCAAGGCAGCCAAGCCGGCTCACAAGCAGCAGCGTGCCGCCAAAGCCGCAAAGCGCGTGCCGCAGGCAAAAAAAAGCACGGTTAAAAAAACCAGCAAAAACAAAAAGGTAGTCAAGGGCGCTAAAAAGACGCATAAAAAAGCGTCCAAAAAGGCGCGTTGACGGCTTGCCAAAGCCATTGAGGCGCGACATAATACGCCTCTCTTCGCCGGTGTAGCTCAGTTGGTAGAGCACCTGACTTGTAATCAGGGGGTCGCGAGTTCGATTCCTGCCGCCGGCACCAATACCTGTAGTTAAATCAAGCACTTAGCGTTGATTTGGCGTAAAAATGGCGTAATGGCCATGAAAAAAGCCCAGCATGTAAAACATGGCTGGGCTTTTTTACGTACGTCCGGATTACAACCATAACGCATCCAGGGTCAGACTGCGATTTTCAATGGACCTCGACGCCGACCTGCACGTCCCTGGGGCACCGTGCCCCGATTCTTTCGGCACCACTCGACTACTTCATCAGCGAACCAGCGCTTGCAGCCTTCACGCGACCCAGTGGTTTGAATTGGGATAGGGAAATTGGGACGGCAAACGATTGATTTCCGAATGGTCTGCTCGCTCAGGTCCAGCCATTCTGCAATGTGAGAAAGGGACCACACCGTCGGCGCGGACTTCGTCTCAAGCGAAACCAAAATTGCATCCAGTCTGTGGAGGAGTTGGTCTTCCATAGTTGTCCTTCGTGCTGCACGTTATTGTTGTTGAGGCGGAAGAACGGGGCCGACAAACTCCCAGCCCTTCATCCCGTAGCGGATGCCTTCCAAGTTGCTGACATCGATCAGTGCCCACTTCATCGGCGGGCCGCAGCGTGCCCAATAGCGATTGCCGGGTTTCAACTGGTCAACGCTCAAAATGATTTGCTGTCGCAGCTGCGCGATGTAATGGGCAACAGCCGCAGCGTCCTGGCCCTCAGGCCAGCGAACGCTGCCGAGCGTCATCTGCAGCAGGGTTTGGATATCGCGCTCGTACTGCGCCGCGCGGGCGACGGCCGCCAACATTTCATCCTGGATTTCGCCGACCAGCTGCAGGTGATACGGAGTCATTGGGACTGACTCAGAAACGGCAGAGCGGATTGTTTGGAGGAGGGCGAGCCGGCTGCCATGAAAGCCGGAGCCTGACAGAGCGAGCCCATGCTCGCCGGCCAATTGGATTACTCGTCGGTCGGGGATCATCGTCACCTCAAAACTAAGGCCGCTCGGTGGCGGCCTGGAGGGTTATCGCGGTATCTTCGTTGTGGAAGTCGTCTTATTCAGCTGTTGTTTTTCAGCGTGGGCTCAGGTCGGTCAACTCGTGGAAGATGCTCTCCCATTCGATGCGTTCCGCGTTGATCTCAGTGCGCTGACCGACCCAATCCTCCACCGCCCGCCCTTTATCGATCATTTCGACAGGATCACGTGCCGCGTGCCAGGCTCCATGAGCGTAATCCGTCAGGCGCTGCAAATCCTCATCTAGTAGCGGCTGGACAGCCTGGTGCTGACGGTACAGCTCGGACAGATTGTCGTAGTTGGGGAGCATGTGAGGCTCCTAGATTTTCGGTCTGCAGGCCTCATGGATTTTTCCATGTCAGTCTTGTAGCTCGGGAAATTAATTTCTATTGACCGGGCTTTGTTGTTTCTTCAGTTGTACCGGCCTAGCACATGTATACCTGTTCTCATTTGTCATTTTTTGTGAGACAATTGCAATATTTTTAGTCGACTTATAGCGCGCAAAAAAAGGGGGTGGGTGATGAATTTCTTTTGGGTAAATATTGGCACCACAAATAAAGAGGTTCGTGAGGGGGAGTTTCTTTGGGCGCCAATAAGTACAATGGATGCTTATGGTAATGAGGTTTTTCCTAGGCATTGGTCTAACGTGGGTGATGTGAAGAAAGGTGATGTCATCTTTTGTTGCTTTAATCAACATATACACTACATTGCCGAAGCAAAAAAACATGCATACCGGTCCCCACGTCCAGTAAGTCGATCGTTTAAGGAGTGGGATCAAGAGGGGTTTAGAGTTGATGTCAATTTGAAAGAGCTTGAAGAGCCATTACATTACGATGCAGTGTCTCAATTCTTTTCGATAAAAGCCATGGATAAAGCATCTCCAACCCTTTTTACAAAGAAAAAAACACTTTCACAAATATATATGGCTAGCTTGTCACCTAGAGCTGGCTTGTACTTGCTCGAGGCAACTTCACAAACGGAAAATTTTCAAGACCTATTGGGGATTGATGAGCCGTCCAATAAAAAAATAAGCGAGACTACTCGTAAGGCACTCATGCAGGCACGTATTGGTCAAGGGAAGTTTCGTAAAGACTTGATTGGAATGTGGGGTGGGCGATGTGCACTAACTGGTGTCGAAAATCCAGATTTGCTCATTGCTTCCCATATAGTTCCATGGAGTCAATGTGGGAATGAAGCCCGGCTGGACCCGGAAAATGGTCTATTGTTAGCTGCGCACATAGATCGTTTGTTTGATAAAGGGTTGATTTCATTTGATGTCAATGGGCAGTTAATAATCAGCTCAAGGTTAAAAAGTTTGGAATGCAAGGTTTTTGGCCTCACGCAGGGAATGACGCTTAGAAAAAACTCTGAAAAAAAACAGCAGTATTTGGCGCTGCATAGGGCTAATTTTTTTAATCCATAAGTAAAGTGTTGCGTAATAACCTTTACAGATTTCCCAATAATATTTTTCTCCGAAAATATGTCTGTTGGGATAGAAGGGACGGACCTACGGGTTGATTGCTCTCACAGCCAGTATGGCTGGATCTGGGTATTGGTCCGTCGACCGAATGATTGGCTTTATCGGCGCCAACTGCCACCCATTGGGCACGACCGGAGTTCCGCACTAACTTCTGTGCCACTGTCTCCCGGCTGTCTCATCATCGGCCGTAGCTTCCAGCGAGGTGATCAGCTCGTCCTTCAGCTCGCTGATCACCGCGCGCGCGGCGGCGATCAGGTTCAGTTGCATTGTCACGCCTCCTTTGCCTACGTTTTGTGCCAGCCGATTTCCGCGGCGGCGCGAGTGACCGCGAGCATCAAGGCCTGCTCTGCTGTCTGTTCCCCATTGCAGAACCGCTCAGTCATCACTGCGATCGCAATTTGGTTATCTGCGCCAACTACTACGGTTACTACGCCAGCAGCTCGATCAACATCGACAAGCAGACCAAGCACGCAAATCAATCGCATCGCGTCTTCAAAGTTCTCGCGCGGATTGAATTCATCTCCGGTGCAGTGATCCGCCAGCCATTGGCGTTCGCCGCTCACTTCGTCCAGTCGCCCCAGATAGCCGGCGGCTTCGGCGGCCAGTTCGATCTGCTCGTATATGTCTGAAATTTCTGGCATGGTCACGCCTCCACGCATACGGCCGCCAGCTCCAGCAACAGCCCATGCTGCCTGGTCCTGTCTGCCTGCAAGTTGATGTATTCGGGGTTCAGCTCGGCCCCAATCCAATGCCGGCCAAGCCGTTGGGCGACACTGGCCACGGTACCTGAGCCCATGAACGGATCAAAAACAATATCCCCCGGCCGGCTGCCGGCGAGGATGCACGGCTCGACAAGAGCCTCCGGGAACGTGGCGAAGTGCGCGCCGCTATATGCCTGTGTCGGAATCGTCCAGACGCTGTGACGATTACGCTCGGTCGGCATGATTGCCATGGCAGCATTGAAACTGGCATTGTTCTTAGTCACGTCGCCACTGGAGGCCACCTTGCGGCCGACCGCCTTCATGTTGCCGTTCGTTTTGGCGCCACCGTTGGCGCGGGCGCTACCGATCTGCGCCTGTACGTTTTGCGATAAGCGGGCATGGGTGTTTGGGCTGACAGGCTCCAGAATGGCATTTTGGTCGAAGAAGTACCGCTCGCCCTTCGTCAGCAAGAACAGGTATTCGTGGGCCTTGGTGCAGCGGTCTTTGACGCTTTCCGGCATTGGGTTCGGCTTGTGCCAGATGATGTCCTGTCGCAGCCACCAGCCAGCCTCTTGCAGCGCGAATGCCAGGCGCCATGGCTGGCCGACCAGGTCTTTCGACTTGAGCCCCTCGATGCGGACATCGCTCCTCGGAACCGGGGCGTCATCGCGGCGGCGCGAGGCGGTCACCCCCGCAACGCGGCAGGCTTCCTGGTTTTTTTTGCTGCCCTGCAGGGTTGAGGAGTCGTTGACAAGGCTTCCTCCTCGACGGCTGCCGGCGTAGCTGTCACCCATATTCAGCCAGAGCGTTCCGTCATCAGCCAGAAGCTGCCGACAAAGCTCGAACACCTCAACCATGTTGGCCATGAACTCCTGCAGGGTTGGCTCAAGGCCAAGCTGACCGGGATGACCGTAATCGCGCAGCCCCCAATACGGCGGGCTGGTGACGATGCATTGCACGCGTGCGCCGTCGGCGATCAGCCGCTGCATCACATCGCGGCAGTCGCCTTGAAAGCAGTGGTTCATACTCACTCCCAATAGAAAAGGGCCGCGTGAGCGACCCGTCGAATAACCATCCGGCCATCTCGATAGCCGGTGTGTATCCAGCAGCCGATCATGCCTAGCCATATGGTCGTTAAAAAGCCCGCTAGGTGGCGGGCTTTTTTATTACAGATGTACATTCAAGGCGTGCTGGTTATCGCCGTTGGATTTTAAATATCTGCCCCTTTAAGTGTGGGTTGAGATTTAATTTTCTGGTTGTGATTGTTTTGTATTTAATGGGCTTTTCAAAGTGACCATTCTGGTCTGGACTGCGGGTCCACATTCCAAAGGCAATGATTTCATCTCCCTCGGAAAATTCATCGGCCCAACTGGAATCTTTTAGGAATATGGATAATTCAATATTGATGCAGTTGTCTGGCAGGTCAGGGCATTTTATGGCTTTACTTTTTTCCAGGTTAATGGCTTTGCCCTTTGAGGTTGATTTTATCGAAGCAATAGTTCCGCATATCGCAACTGGGTGTTGTTTAGTGTTGTTGCGAATGGTTTCATATGCTTCGAGTTGCCGTATGGCGTTGAAGTAGAATTTTTCCCACTCAACAACGGTTGTGCCCTCGAAGACAAGTTCAAGTTCTTCTGCCATGTCGCGATCTTCTTCGCATTGAGATGCGACCTCGAGTACGCGCTTTGCGGTATTTATATAGGCAGAGATGGTATTCCCTGAGCTCACATATTTTTTACTAACTTTTTCAGGGCCCTCATCCTCCTCCATTTTGCCTTTTGGCGGAGTGACTGGCTCTCCAGGGTTTTGCATAGCTTCTTTCAACATTGCAAGCCTTAATCTCCGCTTTCCTCCTTTGAGCGCTTCGATTAACCCTTCTGATTTGTCGGCAATGATTTCTACTTCTTTGGTAATGCCAAACTTGCAACCGATTTCATGTTTTCTGCCGGGCTTTAGCTTGAAGTAGTCTGGCACTAACACTGATTTGTCGTGATATTCACGAAAGTGAGCCGGGTTGTGTGTTATCTCTGCAGGGCAGTGTATGCAGGACAAAGGCTCAGCACCTTTGCCTCTCGCGTAATCGGATGCCTTCCACGGTTTTCGATCACTATCATATGCTTCATCCATTTTGATGCCCATTACCATCCCCTTGTTTCAACGTTTTGTTGATGCAATTTCAACTAAAATATCGCGCACATGCCAGCCATGCTTGCATTAGGGGATTATGTGGTTTGAGTGTTTAATTTCAAGAGTGATTGGCTATATATGTTGATCCATGTGCGTAAATTTTAAATTACTAATTAGGACTTTAGTATTCTTCTCAGAACGGGAGCCAGAACCAGATATCAGCAAGGTGTTCTTCCTGCCGACCGCCTTGCAGGCACTGTTCGTTTACACGCACGTCCGGGGACTGGCGCTTGTTGCCATCCTTGTCCTGCCATTCGCGCTGCAACAGTTAGCCGTACATGGCCACCTGCTGACACTTGGCCAAGTAATTCTTCAGCAATTCACCGCGCTTGCCCCAAATCTGGCAGCTGAACCAGTTGGTTGTTTTGCGTTCGCCGTAGCTAATGTCGCAGGGCTTCTGGATGAACGCCGTCCAGCGGGATACCCTCTGCCATACCTCTTCTTACTTGTGCGGGTACAGCGTCAGGTTTCCGGTCTTGGCGAAACCAGCGAAGCGCGGCATTCGGTTCTTGGCGCACAGGAATTCAAGGTAGTCTGTCATGATTGTAGGGCGGCAATGCGCCCAGGCAATTAGCCTGGTCATGTAGATATTTGGCGTCCTTTTGCTCGTCCGCCGACGTAATGCATTTGGCTAGCGCCGCACGCTCCTCTGGTTTGAGCTCAAGCGCCAGGCAAAGACCGCGATTCAGATTACGTGCCTGGGCCAACTGGTTTTGAAGGTCTTGGAGGAAGGCGAGTTCGTAGGCCAGCGCCGGCAGCATCGATTCCAGCCACTCGAACAATGGAATGCCGGCGGATGGGGCGAAACCCAGGGCGGAGGCGGTGCATTCCAACTTTGACAGCCGGTCGAGCTGCTCCTGGCAAAGCTGCAGCGCTTCCGTGGCGATGCCGGCTTGCTTGTCACGATCCTTCTCGGCGATGGCCAGCCGTTGATTCAATTCGTCGACCTGGCGTGCCAGCAGTTGCTCCGGATCAATGGGGGCGGCTTTGGGCTTTTCGGCAGAGTCTTCGGTGGTTGCGGACTCCACTTCCGAGTAGTGATGGTCGTTAGGGCGGTAGCGAGTTTCCTTGCCGACGGTAAACAGGCTGACGCTGCCGGCCTCGATCAGCTCTTTCAATTGCCGACGCGCTTCCGCGCGTTCAATCCCCATCGCGTCAGCCAGCTTCTGGATGGAGAGCGGCGCCGGGTGCGCTTTCAGCACATTTATGACCGATAGCGAGTTCATGTGGGTTGCTCCGCTGTCTTGACCGCCGCCATGCGAGCTTGCACGGTCTTGCGCAGGCTCTCGTACAGCTCGGGCTGATTTTCTTTGAGCAAGGCGATCATTTCGATTTCGTAACGCGTCACCGTGGCGAGGTCGATTTGTTCGATGTAAACCAGGCGCACCAGCTCGCGTACCGCTTTGGGCATGTTGCGGCCGCTCTCGTAGCGGCTGCCGCCGGACTGGGTGACGCCCACGCGGCCCCAGAATTCTTGCTGGTTCAGGCCGAGTTTGAGGCGGATTTCGCGAGGTTGGGGAATGACGGCGAATGAGGACATGGCGGTTCCTTATTTCTGCTGGCTGGGGGGCGGCTGATTGATGGGCGTGCCGGGGTTCATCCGGCGCCAGGCTTGAATATCGGCTTCATCCATCGCGGGCGGCTCCAAGGACAAGGCCCGCGCTTGGCGGGCCTGTTGCTGTAAGGCGGCGCGGATCCACATGCGGCGCCGATGGGCTTGGACGGCCTTCATGTGGCGCCTCGAAGCAGGTCAAGCACATTGTTGCGGCTGGACGCCGGCAATTTGGCGATGGCCAGCGCATGCTGTAGTTCATCCCGCTCTTTGTCGCCGGCCTCAAGCTGCCTGTCGCGCAGCTCGACATCCTGTCGCAGCGCGGAGTTCTGACTTTGCAGGGCGTCGAGTTCAGCGGCCATCCGTTCGTTAGCTTGTCGCTCAACTTCAAAATCCAGCGTCACCGCCGCCACTTGGGCCTGGGCATGCGCCAAAGCCTTTTGAGACTCCACCAGCGCGGTGAAGTGGCTGGCGGCATTAAGGCCGGCAGCGAGAACGCTGCGTTCCAGGGCTAGCTTCTCGGTTTTTAAGGTACGGATAACGGTGCGCATCCGCTCGATGTGGCCGCTGTCGCTGCCGTGGTGCGGCGGCGTCATGTTGAGAATGATGAAGGTCATTAGGGCTCACTTTCCCAGCGTTTCCGCGGTGAATTGAAGCAGGAGAATTAATGAAACGACGGAGAGGGCGCCTGCGGTGGCGCCCAGTCCAAAGAAAAACCCGTCCAATATTCTTGCCAGGGCGGGGCGTCGGGCAGGGGGGGCGTTATCGCTCATGCGGCTTTTCCATAGTTTTTGAGCGCAGGCATGACCTCGCCGTTTTGAAGCCAAATCGCTTGCACGATGTCATCGCTGGCAGGGGCGGCTTTCAGCGTGCCGAACACCAAGGCGGTGTCGATCTGGTCATCTAAGCTTTCAAGCATGTCCAGCAGCTGGCCGCGGCCGGTCATGCTCAGCACGTCGAACCGGTCCAGCAACACAATGCGCAGCCCACTGGTGACCGACAGCGCCAGCGCAATCACGCAGTCCGCGCGCCACTGCTCGGACTCGGACAGTAGGCCGTAGAGACGACCGTCGGCGGTGATGTCCATTTCGCGGCTGATCTGCACCCTTGACCAGCCCACCATCAACGAGAGCTCGAACAAGCGGTCGTTCACCGGACGCAGCGCCTCGGCCAGGATTTCGGCCGGGATGCCGTCCGGCGACATGGCGCTGGCCACCGCCGACCAGGCTTGCACGTCGGCGTGGTGCAGTGCCGCTTGCTTGGTGCGCTTGACGGCCTCGGCGGCTTCGCGTTGTTTCTCCAACACGTGCGCCAGTCCGGCGGTCAACTGCTTGTGGCTGGCCTGCAGCGAGTTGATGCGCTCGATCAACGGGCTGACCTCCTGCTCGGACAGCGGTGCCGCGGGCGCATTCAGTGCTTTCAGTTGTGCTGCGGCGTCTTCGGCGATCTTGAGGTCGCGCTCGTCGTTGGCCACCGCGCGGCTCATCATGTCCAGCGAATGTCGGAGATCAGGTAGTCGCGCCAGATCCTGGGCACTCGGCGGGATGCCGTCGTTGGCCAAGCTGCCATGCTCCGCGGCGTACTGATCCAGCACCTGGCCGGCTGCCTTTAAATACCCCCGTTGTTCCGCATCCATGTCGCCGAACGGGATGGCCATGGTCAGCGACACGTTCAGCGCGCGCGCCAGGTCATGGACAAGGCCCACTCTTGGCGAGGGACCGGCGGTGATGGCCTCTACTTGGACACGGACATTGGCCAGGTCGAGCCGGTCTTGCTGCAGCTTGTTCCGGATGCGCGGGAGCATCGCCGCCAGCTCGGTCAGTTTGGCGGCTTGGCGCTGCAGTTCGTCTTGCTGCTGCTTGCATGCCCGTAGTTCGCCCAGGCGCAGTTGGCACTGGCCGATTTCATCCTGAACTGCCTGAATGTCGGCCTTGGCCCGCTGGATTTCCTCGTCCGACACGGTTGTAGCGTCTAGGCTCCAGTCCGCTGCCTTCTTGTCGCCGTACACCTCGCCCGTCACACCCTTCCAGGCGCCGCGAGATTCGGTGGCGCGTCGCTTTGCATCAGCCTCAGCCGCCGGGAAGCCCGCGCCCACCACCGGCAGCACCGCGTCGATATAGCGCTGATCCACGCCGCGTTCCAACATGCGCTGTTCCACTCCGCGCTCGTCCACGCCGCAGCCGGTCAAGGCAAACAGCGCGGTGCGCCGCGCATCCAGGTCCGCAGCGGCGAATGCCGCCGGGTTCAGCGCGAACGGCAGCGCAGCGCGGAAGCTTTCCGAGTCCTCGAGCGCGCCGCCGCCGGCGTAGACGACCTTGCCGTCCGGCAGTTTCAACGTGGCGATGCGGCCATCGTCAAATTCGACGCTCACCGCCGCTCCTTTCAGCCCTGCTTGCACCAGTTGGCCAAAGTCCTTTTTCTTGGCCACCCGCGACGACAGTCCAGTGAGCGCCATCGCAATAGCGTCGCGTAGCGAGCTCTTGCCCGCGCCGTTGTCGCCGGCGATCAGGGCGATGCGTGTTGAAAAATTGAGGGCTGCATGGCGCAGCCCCTGGAAGTTTTTGATGGTGACGGAGGATATCTTCATGGTTTATTCCAGATTTCGCCGTCGGCGCGGGGTGGTTTCTGCTGAGTCCTTGCTGGTGGTGGCGTTAGCGATGGCGGCGGCAACGATGTCGTGGTCTTTTGGGGCAAAGCTGCGTGCCAAGTCCGCGGCTTCGTCGTAGTCGCCACGCTTGACCGCGGCCAGGGCGTCTTCCAGTCCGAACATGGCGCCCATGCCGGCATTGGGCAGCGGTTTGCCGGCCTCGATCTCGCCTGCGGAGGCATCTGCGACTTCTGGCGCGGTCAGCGCGGATTGCCGGTTTTCGGGCGGGGTCTGCTCGTCATCGAATTCGGCGCGTACAAAATCACCGTCCAGGATGAGGCCCTTGCCGTTTTCGTAGGCGTGCTCGGCATTCAGCGCGTTGGTCAGTTCGATGGACTTGGGCATGTACTTGATCACCTGCAGCAGTGGAATCTTGCGGGCGTACATCTCAAGGTTTTCGTAGCTGTAGTGCGCCTTGCCGACCTTGTTGTGCTTGTCGCGGTGCTTCCAAACACGTCGGATCGGCCACACCTCAATGACCGGCCAGTTGCTGCCATTCACGCGACCCACCGCATACACATGGGACATGGCGTCCGGATCGTCCTCGCCACATGGGCGATGCTTGATGTATGGAGAGTCTCCCAGTTCGAAGTCGAACTCGTCGCCGGCGAAGACGGCGCCGGTCCACACCGTCGCGCGACCGCTGCGGGACACCAGGTCGACCAGGCCTTGCCAGCCGGGAATAAACTGCGCCTTGCCCTTGTAGGGCGCCAAGAAGCCTTGGCCAGAGACGCCGATTTCCAATCCCATCTGCGAGGCAATCACGACGCTGGCGAAAATCGAGCGCGGATCTGCGCTCTGCAATTGCCGGTTTTGACTGAAGGCGGTCAGCGCCAGCCGAATCATTCGATCAGGGTTCAGGTGCTTCGGCAGCGCCAGCGCCAATTGGCCTTTGTTCTTCTCGAAAAAGGCCATGAGGCTTGCTTGCGGTGACTTCTGAGACGCGGCGCCTTGTTGCTTCAGGTCTTGAAGTGAGGTCATGGCGTGTCCTTGAATTTGCATACCTTCCAGCGTGCGCAATATTTCTCGCTGCATAGTTGGCTGCTGGGATTGGGAGGAAATAGGCCGCTCTTGAACATTTCGGCGGCGTAGTCCATCAGGCCGGGCTGCTCGGCCGTGCCGATCAATTGCTCGCGCGCGCCGACAATCTGGCCGGTGGCCACCTCCGGCGCGCCGGAGGTCTTGAGCCCGATGATGTCGGCCGGCAGCGTGACGTGCTGGCCGGTGGTGCGCTCGAACAGTAGCTCGTAGGTGCCGATCTGCGCCGCGTGGCCTTTGGTCCTGGCTCGGCCCTGGCTGACGGCATTCGCCCCACTTTTCAGGTCGCAGAGTCCGGCGCCGCCGGCGCCATCCGTGCGCGCCCGGCTGCGGTCCAGGGTGCCGCGGATTTCGATCACGATTTGACCGCCGCAGTCGATCCGCCAGGGCGTCACTTCAAGTTCGACGGCAATGAAGCTGTAGCGGGGTGCGATTTCCAGGCAGTAACGGGTCAGCAGCTGGCGACCTATGCGTTCGGCCTCGCGCCGGCTTATATCGTCGGCGCGCCACGCCACTTCCTGCCTAGGCGAGCTCAGTTCATCGATCAGCACCGGCACAACGTCGAGAACACGTATTGGCTCGCCGCGCATCACCGTTGAATCGTAAGCCGCGGTTGCCGCGTGTAAGGCCGTGCCGAGGAGGGCGCGCGGGCTGCTGGGCTGCCACATGCCCAGGATGTTGGTGCCCTCCCAACGGTGGGCGCAGTCGAACAGGCCGGCCCAACTGGAGGCACGCACTTGGAAGGCGTCATTCACCGGGGGCCTCCGTGCTGGTGAAGGGATCCTCTCCGGCCAATTCCCGTTCCAGACGGCGTTGCCATGCGTCGTCGCGCCGGCGGCGCAATTCAGCGGAATCCGGTTCAGTCTGGAAGTGCGGCAGCAATTCGCCGGCGCGCGCTTGCTGTGCTATTTCGAGGAAGTCACGCAACTGGGTGTGATGGCTGATCATGGCGCGGCCTCAAAAATGAATAGGTGAAGTGTTGGATGGCGCGGTAGGCATTTCCGGCTTTTGTATCGCCTCCAAATGGGCGCGATACACCGCGTCCAGCAGGCCCATGTCGGTCAATTTCCAGCGATTGAATTCAAGGCGGGCGCTGGCGTGCATGGTCAGCGTCGGTTCTAACGGCGCGGCCAGCCAGCCATTGGGCACATAGATCCACTGACCCGCGCGCGAGCTTGCCAGAATGGCCGCCAGGACGCGCCGTGCCGCGGCCTGTTCTTCGTCTTTGTCTATCGGGAAGTTCATGGCGTGTACCGCCATTTCCGCTAATTGAAGGAGGGCGATATTCATGACGGCATCACCATATTGATTAAGACGATGGCCGCAAACATCGCGGCCATCCTGAGCAGGTAGATAGCAAGGGTGCGGATCATTTCTTGACTCGCTTCCAGCCAAAAATAAGGAAGCCCGGCCGGGCCAGGGCGGCGCGTTCCAGAGCCTGCGGCAGCGTTGCGGCCAATACGCTGAGCATCAGGCGGCGGCGCGTGCGGGGCTGCTGCAGGTCGATGTGGAAGGCTTTCATCCGGAGTCCTTTGCCGCGGGATGGCTGACCCTGCTTGCCCGGGCCTTGTATTGCGCCGCATTGATGTGTTCTTGCGCGGCCGCGGCCAGGATGGCCGCATTGCGATCTGAAGCCCGGATACCTTCCACTCGTAGCCAGGGTTGTCCGCGTTTACCGCGCGGCTCGAAATCGACATTCCATTCGTGCATGTGGACTCCTGGAAAAAAATGCCCGGCTGAGGGCCGGGCCAAGTCGGGGCATTGTTGGCGGCTAGCGCTGGGATGGCGCCGCATGAACCCTTGCCAAGGGTGCGCTTGCTACTCACCAACACGAAAGCGGGCCGGGTTTGGCTGCCGCTTTGGTGTTGATGCCGGTCTTTCCCGGTTGCCCGTGCAACAGCACGCGATGAGTCGCGCGCTGTTGCACGTTTTTGGGCTGCGCGTTTTAGCGGATGTAGCGTTCGAGCTCATGCTCTTGGGCGCTCAAAGGGGCTTTGAATTGGCCGTAGTAGCGGTAACCGCGGTCAGCAAGCTTGAACACTTTGAACAGTTTGGTTTTCCGCCTATTGAGAAAGACGGTCCTGATGTCCTCGAAGCGATAGATCGGAAGCATGGGGAACTCCTTGATTGGAGTGAGGGGGAAGGCGTGTGACGGCTTTCCCGTCAGCAGCGCGTGATACCTACGCGCACGTGGCCTAGTCATCGTCCGGCACCCGACAGCATATTGAAGCGGGCCGGCGGCTACATCCCGGCTTGGCATCGTTAAGTCGTGGCGGCGGGACTTGAACCCGCTCGAACGTGCTTGGTTGCCACCCCAGGGCTCTCCACCCCAGGACTGCGCATCGCCACTGCGCGCCGCTTCAAGATGCCGCCTCGTTGGAAGCGGTTGCCGGTTACAGCGTCCGGCGCCGGTTGGGCGGTGTTCTCCCGGCTGATTGTGTTGCGATGTAGTCGTACTCGGCCCCCGTTACTCGCCACCTGGGGCTGGGCGTTTCCCGGCTTCATTCGCAGCCAACAAGGCATTGTCTGCCGGTCACAGATGATCGCTTCATCTGACTTGCTCCCGCTTTACCGGCGCGGGGCCTACTGCTGAGGCCGGGCCTATGGCCGCCTATCGGCGGGTATCGGCTGCTATCTCTACTGGTTGTGAATGAGCAGTGCGCTGAGTAGCGCGGCGAGATAAATTTAGCAGCGGGCTAAACTTTGAGCAAGATAAAATTTAGCGGCAGGGTGAATTTGTGTCGAAAGTGCAACTGTGTGCTTAATGTTTTGTTTCGCCAAACGTCATAAAATGCGTATGCCAAAGTCGTATGTGCATGCCATTGAAAAGTCCGAGCAAGCCACTGTTATGGTCGCCATCGGGCTGGCTGTCGTGGTGTCGATATGCGCCATCTTCAAGTGTGGCGGAGCGGACGGGAAGGGTACTTGTTCGGATGCGTCCTGCGATGGAGCTGTCAGACACCACGTCCTCGACAGCGGCTAGGTGGAATGGGACAGCAGCGGCATTCAGCAGTAGGAACTGCTATCTCCAGAACGGCTAAAAGGACAACACTTGCAAAGTGTTTGAGTAAAGATGACCAGATACAGCAAGCGCTTCAGTGACGGTGTGTGGTCGAAAAACCAAGAGTGGCAGTGAACTAGCTGTCGGCGAGCAAGCTAAAACAACAAAGCCCACCCCTCATAACAAAAGGGTGGGCTATCCAAAAGGTCTACCCCTTAGCGCGGCATGCTACGCATGTGCTTACGTACTTGCTCGCGACGGCCGTAGCGTTGACGGTCGTAGGCTCGCACAGGTACTGTTTTCGGTCCCATGGTATGTCCTTTAAGTTGTGTTACTAACACTTAACCTATGGACAAGAGGCAAACTGATGTGTATAGTGAAATTCCGTTTTTCAGCTAACACACTCTATCCGTCCCTTGCAAGTGGTGGTTAGAGGACCAGCTTTCAAAGCAACGCGCCAACGTTACTTTGACCCCGAGGTCGCACTGCATCTGCATGCGGCCTTTATCTTATCTCCTTGAGTTCGTTTCGCTTTCGTAGCTGTCGCAGTCTAACTTCTGCAGCAGGTAGTGACACATCAAAGAACTCTGCCAATCCTACCGCATCGAAAAGCTTGCAGGCATTTATAACTGAGAGGGGCATTAGTACTTCTGCAGCGAACTGATCTGCTTGCCACTCCGAGTCCTCGTAGGCTTTATGCTGCACAGGACTGTTCTCTCGATGCAAACTAAAATCATGTTGCAGAATCAGATGACCAAGTTCGTGCATAAAAGTAAACCGGGCCCGTGGCTCGCCACTCTCTATCGCATCCCACGTTCGTTCGGGAATCCTCATAAAGAACAGCCCAGGATAGGAAGTTGCTTCAACTCCATTTGATACCTCATTGTCTTCAACGATGTCGACATGGATATTGAACTCAACACTTAGCCGATCCAGAAGGGGGGCCGCATCAAACCTATCAGGCCCCAAGCCAAGGGCAATTCGTGACTGAATCGCTTTTGCTCTAATACTTTCAATTTTACGAGGGGTAACTTGGTATCCCCTAGGGCTAAATTTCTTCGGCTCCATTTTTCCCCTTTACACACCTAACTAGTCGTTGTTCTTAAATTCAATCAGCAAGTCTTGAAGCTTCTGTAACTGTTGGTGACTGGGCGTCATTCTTGCGAACCCTGCCATTAGCCTTTGGTGATCTGGCGTAAGTCCATCTAAAGGTATGGACTTGTTTGTAATGTCAGCAGCCTCAGGCAAACCTGCCACCCGCATGTTCATCGACTCAAAGTATCCTTCAACTTTCTGAGCCCATCCGTCAGGAATTTTCTTCCTGCCAGTCTCTAATCCGCTAAGAAATGCTGAAGTAACATTAAGGTCGGTGGCCATTTTTGATAAGGTGATCTCAGCATCGAGCCGGGCCTTGCGTATCAGCTTTCCGAATTCTGTAATAATCATGGCGCTCCCCTGTGCACAACTAATTTCATAAATTAGTTTACCGATATGGTAAACAAAAGTCAACTATGGGTAAACGAATGGCGCGGAATGCGCGGCTAGAACAGCGTCTTGGCGAGCGGCCACAATAGCTGCATCCTGATTCTTGGACGTTGCATGCGTGCAGGGAGTCAAGCCTAAGCGCCTGGTGACAGGGGCGAGCCCCGCGCGTTGATACATTGCGGGAAGCCACTGTATGACCGCCACGCGCGAAGTGAGAGTGCTGACTTCAGCTAGGAAAATTTCGTGCGTGGGGAGTTGTAAAAAAAGCGACTGGCTTCAGTCGCTTTTTTTGTTGTTGCCTTCGTCTGAATTGTCTGCCAGCAGCCTGATCAACTCCAGCGTTTCGTCGCGGCCGCGTGCCTTGACCTGTCTGGCGACTTCAACAAGGGTGCTGGCGACAATCAAGTTGTTTGGTGACCGCGCATCTTCAGCGCCGTAGGCGCGCTGCAGCTCCCCGTGCATACGGTCAAGCCAGCCTTTCTCCAGCTGTTCAGCCGCTTCAATCCTGCGCGCAAGTTCGTCGCCCAGGCGCCGATCCCCCTTTTTCACTGAAGAAAGGTAGGAGGCGGCGCTGCCGGTTTTGGCGGCAATCAAAGCCGCCTTGCCGCGCCCGGCTAGGATCGAACCCAAGTTGATTCGGCGAATTTCAAAGACATCAAGTTCCATACCTACATAGTAGGAATGTTTAGCAAGTAGCGAAATAAGCCTATTGCTAAACATGCGTTGTCTTAAGTTTAGCCTTGTGCTACATTTTTGGCCATGAAACTGCATGATTACCTCCGCACGCTGACTAAGGTAGAGCGATCGAGGTTTGCCAAAAAGTGCGATACATCAGTGGCTTACATGTATCAGCTCGCCGGCGGACATCGCACGCCCTCGCTTCGTCTAGCGCTCAGAATTGAGCGGCATTCAGGAAAAGTAGTCTGCACTTCCGACTGGGGGATGGTTTAACCCGCTGCGAAACAAGCTACGGGTTGCTGCCAAACAACACTTCCGCCTTGAGGGGGTAGAGGACTTCAAGCATGACTGAATGCTATGTCATTGGGCACAGGGGAAACACGATGCAAATGACTCATTTTGTCTCACCTACCGACATCTTGCTCGCATTTGCCCTCCAGCAGATGGAGGAAACCAGGCAGCCAATTGCCCAGTTTGCCGAAGCGCTTACGGAGAACTATCTGGCTATGACGCCAGAAGGTCGGCGTGCCTGCCCGCTGGAGGAGATTCCGGTTGATGGCACCGTAGACGACTTCTTTGCGATCAAGCGCAAGAACGCCCTTGTAACGGACCGCTGGCTCAAACGCAATGTGAAGCTTCCACTGGAGATCCTAGACGCATGGGTCGCCACGCTGGAAGGAAAGTACAGGGATGGTTGCCTGGCGGCTCTGCTGAAAGTTCATGGCATGTTGGCTGTGCCGAATGATATTTCCGCTGATGCGGCCTCTCTAGGCGCCACGATGCATTCCACCGCGGATATGTTTGTCCATCTCGCCGCGATCATCGCCGACGGGAAGGTGGACGCACACGATAGGGAGCGGATTAAGCAAGCGCGCCTGGCGATGCGCCAACTGGCCGGGCAGTTGGCCGGCTGGGAACTGGAGTTCGCGAAAGTTGATGAAGCCCAGCAGGCGAGGGGGTAGGTATGGAGCACCACAGCATTGCTCATTCCCAATCGCTGCAAGTGCACGGCAACTACCCGTGCGCGGTAGAATATGACTCCGTCAAACTGATATGGAGTCATCATGGTCGACAATTGGGACTGGCACGACGAGGAAGTAAAGGAGCTAACCATTATTCCTCGCGTCAGAGCTATTGCGGTATATCGCAACGATCACAACGAGGTGGTTATCAGGCAGCAAGGATTCGACATGGATATGGAGGATCAGGTAGTTGTATTTCCGGAGGAAAAACTCGGGACGATCATTGCCGCCTTGCAGGCAGAACTAGCCTCTTCAAACAACTTCTAGGACTCACGTCTAGGGGGCTGCAATGAAGCGGCCCTCCTTCCAGTTCTACCCGGCCGACTGGCTGGGCAACTCCAACCTCCGCCGCTGCACGCACGCTGAAAAAGGCGTGTGGATGGATGTCTTGTGCCTGATGCACGACTCCGAGGAGTACGGCATCCTGCGCTGGTCCCTAAAAGAAATCGCCCAGGCTGTCGGCTGCAAGGCGGCGGACCTGAAGGCGCTGGTGAGCAAGGAGGTGCTTAAGGGCAGCGACACAAACCTCTCCAAAGCCCTCACCTATACCCCTATCTCCGGCCGTCGCAAGGGCCCGACAGTGACATTGATCGACGTCACCAAAGGCCCCCTTTGGTACTCGTCCCGAATGGTCATTGATGAGTACAAACGGCGCTCAAGATCAGGCACCGAACCTTCACCTAACAGTTCACCAAAGCCCCCCTTTGGTGAAGACAAAGGTGATGACATTGATGACTCACCAAACCCTTCACCCTCTCGTGCGCGTCCGCGCGCGGGCGGACGTCCATCTACATCTACATCTACTACTCAAGAACCTAAAGGTTCTTTCGTGAGAGACGCGCGCACGCCTGCCCGCCGTGACGGCATCCCCGTCCCCGAATCCCTGCAGCCCGACAGGACCAGCAGGCTGAAAGCTGGCGAGCTCAGTATCGACGCTGACTTCGAGATGGATCGTTTCATTGCCTACCACCAGGCCGAGAAAACGCGCTACGACGACGAAGCCGCCTGGCAGGCCAAGTTTCGCAAGTGGCTGCTGGACCAGCACCAGTTCAACGCCGACCGACAGCGAGTGACCGATGCCAGGTTGCAGGCTGCCCAGCACTCCACCACCAGCTCCAGCGCTAAGCAGGCCGCACTGGGCTCCGTGCTTAACCCTCCGCCGCGGGGCCTACGGCCTGGCGAGCGTGAGATTCAGGGGGAGGTGATTCCGGATGACGGCTGATTTGATTCTGAATGCGAGCGGAAGCATCCTCTTGCGCTGGGTGGATGAGATTTTCCGGCGCTTGACGGGGCGATTTGGGGCGTCGTTCACCGAGCGATTCCGCAGCGGGCAATTCGAGCTGGTCGATGGCGTCAGCCTGGATGCCGGAATCGAGGCCGCCAAGCAGATTTGGGCTGAGGAAATCGATTTCGCACAGCTCACGCCAGAGCAGATCAAGCGGGGCCTACAGGCGCGCTATCCGTACCCGCCCAGTTGCGACGAGTTCATTCGCGCATGTCTTGGCGGTTCGGACCTGGACCCGGAGGCGCTGTTCTACCGGGCCCAGGCCGAAATGGCAAAGCGGCGCGCCCGTCGGCCGCAGAACTGGCCAAGCTCGATGCTGTTCTGGGCGGCGGCGTCCCTCGGCAACGACCTGCTGCACAGCGATTACCGCAGCATGCGCGGGCGCTGGATCGCGGCGCTGGATGCGAACCGACACCACCTCGGCGATATTCCCGACGTCAGCGACGAGGAGGCGTTGCCGGCGCCGAAGCTGAGCCCGCAGGACGTGCAGGTGCGCATTGCCGATGTGCAGCTAGCGGCCACGCGCATGGAACTCCCCAGCAACGACCGGGTGCGCTTGGAGTGGGCGTTCAAGATCGCCGACGAGACCGCCCGTGGTGTCTACCACGGCGGGATGAACGGCAAGCGCTTGGCCGCCGAGGCGATTCGTCAGGCGCGCCAGGCCGTGCCGGTGTCCTTGCTGCCGTTCCTGGCGAAAACGAAGCCCATGGAGGATGAGGCGTGATGGAATGGGTGAAAACCGCCGACAACACCAGGGAATGGCGCGGCTACCGTGTCGTGAAGTATGGCGATGGCACTGGCTCGATTTACCGGGCGTTCACGCCGCAGGGCGCCATGTTGTCCGTCGGCGCTGGACCGGCACAGGACCACATGGCGCGGTGCGAACAGCACCATGCCAACGCGAACGAGAAAGGGCGGTGATGGACATGCCATTGCTTGGGCCTGGCGCGCCGCTTGGCAAGGGTCGCTCACCGTGGCGGGATGCTGGTAGGGAGGGGCAGCAATGACCGAAGCAGCGGCCGCATTGGCGCAGTGGGGGAAGTGGCTGAACGACAGTGGGAGCTGGCGCGGCATCACGCCATCGATCGAGGGGCGCTACGCCAATGACCCCGAGCGCTATCGGTTCGCCGAGGACAAGGACACGGCGCGCCGGCGCGGCGAGGTCCGCTATAACCCGCTGATCGCCGGCCAGGTGGAGCGGGTGGTGAACCAGCTTGCCCAGGGCGAAAGGGCGGTGCTCCGCGCGCGGCATGTCCATTACCCGCACCTGGCGGACGAGGATATCGCGCGGCGGCTGGCGATGAGCGCCAAGGCGTTTGATGGGGCGCTGCTGCAGGCAACGGTGCGCTTTGGCCGAGCCTGGCGTTTGCTCCATCAGGAGGCGGCATAGCATGAGACGACCACGTGGGCGGGGACTGGCTTCGAAGATCTGCGATGTGCTGGCGGACGCGACGCGGCCGATGTTCCTGGGGGAGATCGAGGCGGCGTTGGAGTTTCAGTATGGTGGGGCAGAGATTATGTCTGTGCTGGTGAAGCTCCAAAAGCTTAAGTCGATTGAGGCTCAGGTTAGACCTCGTTGTGGGCCGGGTAGGAAAGTTGCAAAAGCATACTTGTTAATTCAAAATGCCATTGGTATGTAGTGCAGTGTTTTGGGCATGCACGGATTATTCAGGAGTGTGCATTCTATTGCGCGTGGACAGCAACGTATGCTCATGTTTGAAAGGCGGATGGCTGTCGAGTTGTCATGACGCCAAGAAGTGCTATTGATCAATCCTCAAAACGAATTTAGTAAAGACTTTACTTTATTGTTCTGAATGCTATTAAATATTAATCTTTCGTGAGTAGCATTGGATGCGTTGATTAATTTGTATCAGCTAGATGCTCGCAAGTGATCCAGAAAACATTAATACTGCATTGATAGTAATAATAACCTCAACTATTGCAGACTTAAAAAGGCTTCTTTATATTTTGAAAACTTTTTTTGGAGGGGCGGCTGATTCACTGAGATTTTTTGAGTTCTGATTATTGTTGTCCTCCTTAGTGGGGACGCCGGGGGTTATGAAGTTTTTTTCGGCAAGGTGTTTGAGAAATCGCTGCTTAAAATCCTTTGGCAAGACTGTATTTAGGAGCTCATCGTCATCCACGGGGGAACCTTTGGAGTTGGTTGTCAATATGTTATTAGGAGTTAATGGCAAAAGGCGGCGATAGATTTGTAGTGTAGCAGGTCATCCCCTTTGTGGGCAATGTCGTTGTTGTTTTGTTTATAATTGCGAGCGCTTTCGAGTTATCTGGTGGTGTTGGACTAGGCGTAAAGAGAGTGAGATTGTTGGAGTCTTTAGTGCTTTTCTGTTTTTTTGACATATGGCAAGATTAATTCTCAATCAAAGTGTCAGAGGTGTGCAATGAATGACATGGAAACAATTGCGCGTGAGATGTGGAAGTTTGTTAGGAATGCCGGTGAGAGCATTGGCAGGGCTAATGAATGGAGGGATCAAGTTGTCCAAGAGTTGATAGTTGCTTCTAGCAATGGGTCGCTGGGCAAACTTATTTCAGGGGTTCAGAAAGATGGTGCCAATCTGGTGGCGATCAAAATACTGGGCAATCCAGTCAATGTATTATTTCAGGTCACCTTTCAAGGTGATGAAATGCCGGTCCGAATTAGTTTCTTTGACGGTGGCGTAAAGGAAAATTCAAAGCCATTTTATGTCGCGCGGGCATTGCATTATATGGTGGGTGATTTGCGTGGCGTCTTTGATGCAAAAGGGCTTGATGTGTCGCTCCAATATGTTTTAGGATTTGCAGTTCAAGAGTATGTGCGCACTTACCTGTCTTGGGAGGCGTGAGTGAGGGTGGCTATCTCGAGGTAACAAAACAACCAACTCAGAAAGCTGGATTGGTGTTTAAATATTGGGTCAGTTTCTAGAAAAGTATATTACAATCGAACTTCGCCTAGTGGCGCATTACCAACGCTTCATCCGACGTTGGCCGCTCGCGAGAGTAGCGAAATCGGATGACCTGATTGCAATAAAAAGCCCCCGAAAGGGGGCTTTTTGCTATCAATAGCAGCGAGGAGGGCAGCTTCTCCGTTGGATAGGCCGCCGACAACACACCCGTGGTAGGCGCTTTTTTTGATCCACCGTCAGTGCATGGCCGCTTTGAATTGGTAAAATATGCCAATAAAATCACCAAAGGAGTGGCCGTGGATTACATTGACTTCGTCAATCAGGCGTCCAAGCTGATCTCACTACTCACCGCCATCTTCCTGGGCGCGCTGCCGATAGCGGCCATTCTGTACGTGGTGCTGCGTACCCAGTCCTACCACATTCCCTTGACGCTGCTATGGCGTATCGTGGGCGGTAAGAAGGAAATCAACGACAAACTGCTGGCGGACTTTCTGGATGAAAGAAACGCCATCATGAAGTTCCGTACCCTGACCGGGCTTAAGATCCGCACCAAGCAAGAGATGCTGGCGCTGATCCAATGGGCGGCCAAGCACAATGAGGATATTGATGACGTCAAACGCTGCGGGCATTACTTCAAGCTCAGCGAGCCCGGTAATATCACCTCGCCCAATAAGTTAGTCACCATCGCCCAGCTGCTCGCGGTTCTCGTGCTGGGCATCATCACCGCCGGCAGTGCCGGCAGCGCAGCTATTGACAGCGGGCTGTACGCCACCAGGGAAAGCAAGACCTGGTTCTTTGCCAGCAGTCAAAAGACCATCACCGGCTTATGGGGCAATAACAAAATCAGCGAAAGTGACTGCGCCAAACCCTCGCTTCCCGCCACGGGTTTCTCCCCTGGCGACGCCCAGATTTTTTGCAAATTCCTCAAGCAGGCCAATTACCCCAAAGTAATCAGCGACAGCGTATCAGAGCAACGCATGCTGTTTTTGTTTCTAAGTGCCTATGTCGGTGTCTTCCTGTTTATAACCGTGCGGTTCTTGCAACGCCGTATCAGTGCGAAGGAGATGATTGATCGTCAAAAAGCACGCCAAGCGAAGCAGGAAGAAAGAGTCCTGCTCATCACCGAGCCTCCCCTCGTCACAATGGAGATGGCGGCCCCGTCTCCGACAAGCCATAAGCAAGCAGACCCTGTTGCCAGCGAATGAAAACGGCCTGACAGCACAGACAAAAACGCCGCTCACCCAAGGTGAACGGCGTTTTCCTCAAACCGGCGCAGCTCAAGCCAAGCGCCACATCAACTCCTCTCCGAGTCGCCGTATCAGCTTCAGGTCACTCAAAGCTAAGCGGTTAAAGCCCAGCGCCACGTGTCAGCTTGTCGCGAAGACAAGGGCCGAATCTTCCGCCGCTAGCTGTCTTCGGTCGTGACTCTTTGAGCAGCCGCTTGGCAAGCATCCGCCAGGTTTGGCGGCGCGTTACGCCATATTCACTGCAGGTTCAGTGACTTAGAAAGCTCGTCGAATTTTAATGCCACATTTTGATAGCCCACACATCATGCCTATTGCATAAAAATATTGTTGGCACTAGAATATTCCATAGGAATAATTGTGTAACAAATTAAACAATCAATATAAGAGTTCAATCCGTGATCCGATTCAATTTAATTAAAAAAACGATTGTCATTCTCATGTGCGCAATACTAGCCGCCTGCGGAGGAGGTGGTGGTGGAGGGGGAGGCTCTGGAGGAGGCACATCATCGACAACGCCAAGCGCGCATATCAATATAAATGCCCCAAAAGGAGTTTTTGCTGGTGAGCTATTAAGCTTTATTGGTGAAAGCAATCAGGGTCCCCATACTTACCAGTGGGATTTTGGCGATGGGGCAAAATCAACTGACGCCGCGCCTTCGCACTCCTACGCATCGGAAGGCAGCTATACGGTAACCCTGGTAATCACTAATCAAGCTGGGCTTAAGGCGCAGTCAAGCTCGAAGATCTCCATTCTTCCGGCAAAAGTCACCGCCACGATCACCGGATTAAGTACCAATGCGCTGACAATTGGGGATTCAATTGAATTAGAGGCAATAGGCACAGGTAGCCTGCCCATAAATTATGAGTGGGATTTTGGTGATGGCAGCATCATCCAAGGGAAAAAAGTAATTCATGCTTACTCTAAGGCCGGCAGCTATCAAATAACGCTAAAAGCTAAAGACAAGAATGGAAACACATCAACATCGCAAGCAAGCGTTAACGTTGCCACATCCAAACCAACCGCTCAACTGGTCATTCAAAATAGCGGCCAAATCACCTCAGGCCAAGCGGTAAGCCTTAAAGCCTATGGTAGCGGCTATAGAAGTGTGCGATTTTCTTGGGATTTTGGTGATGGGGAAAAGGGCGATGGAGATTTTCAAACCCATACCTATAAAAAGGCAGGAACGTATCTCGCCAGAGTCACAGTAACCGATGAAGCCGGTGAGATAGCAACAGCCGCCACGACAATACAAGTTGTCTCTCCTCCCTCTCCAATCATTTACTCCATGAACCCCAGTAATTTATCCATCTTGGCGGGAGAGTTCATCCGGTTTGATATGATAGTGACAGGAGAGGGCAATCTTGACTATGCGTGGGATTTTGGCGATGGTTCGAGTTTGGTAAAAGAAAAAAGCCCAACCCATCACTTTCCCTCTTCCGGAACATTCACCGTCACCGCCTATGCCTACAGCAGCAATGGGCAACAAACCCAGGCAACCGCGACAATTTCAGTGGCGCGCTCAGGCATGCGTGTTCTAGCAGGTAGCATCTTTGGTCCAGGCAACCTAGATGGCAATGGCACGAATGCCCGATTTACTTCGCCAGGCAAAGTGTCAAGCAGTATCGATGGCTACTTGTTCTTAATTGACACTGTAACTACCGTTAATGATCTGGGAGGGCGAGTTGAACAAAAGTCTATAAGACGAATAGACAAAATGGGTAATGTCGTCACGATGCTTTCCGGAGAGAACTTTGCCAGTGTCTCTGCGGGGGAAAATGGCGGATTCTATTATATAAATAATGACTATATTTCAGGTAAACGAGTAGCCATCTATAAAGTGTCCCCTGCAAATGATAAAACGGCCATTCCGCCACCCGACAATGGGGGCATCTATCAAATCTTGTCCAATGGCAATGGCAAGCTCTACGCTTTGCTTGATATAGGCCTATACGAATACACTGAGCGGAATGGCTGGAGCAAAATGCCCACGACCAGTGCTTACCCTCGTGACTTGGGGCAAATAGATAGTCTAGGCCGACTCTACTTTGGTTCTTACGACAGCTACTACCGGATTGATTCAAATCAAAAGCTAGAGTTATTAAGAAAAAAGACAAGCCCTTTCAGTGTAGGGATAGATGGCGACGGCAATGTTTACAACATCAACGGTTACTCTCATGATGTCTATAAAGTTGCGCCCAGCGGAGAGTCGTCCACCATTATTAGCGGGGGGGCTGACTTAAACCTTACCAACCCAACGGACGAGGACCCCATTCTCACCATGGAGAGTGATGGCAGTATTTATATTGCCAATAGCCAAAACGCGACCATTCAAAAAAGAGACCCGCAAGGGCATCTCAGTATCGTGGCAGGCGGCTATAGACTTGAAAACAGAATGCAAGACAGCTGTGGCGATGCGATATTAGCCAGGCCATTCATGCTATCTGCTGGGCTGGATGGTGAAAAGATATTTGCGGATCACAGCTTCATAAGATCCATTGAAAGCAATGGTTGCGTTAAAAGCCTGTACACTCCTTCAGAGTATGATGAAATAACTGGCTTGTTAAAAAGCCAATCCGGAGCAATTTACTTCACAACTGCCAATAAAAATGGAGTATTCAAGCTTGCAAATGGCAATGCTGAAGTTTTCTATCAAGATGTCTACCGGTATGGTGATGTACAAGGCTTAACGGAAGATGCCGCTGGAAACATCTACATCATAGACACCACCGGCATTCACAAGCTAAGCATCAGTGGTGTAAAAACCACTGTCTTTAGCCAAAGAACCTTCCCCATTCCGAACAACGAAATTACTGGAGCGGACATCGCCATATCTCCCGCTGGTGAGATTTTCATGGCCAGCAATGCTGTGTTCCGCCTTAACACCGTCTCACAACAAATGGAGGCAATTGCCTCGCAAGCTCAATTCAAAAAAGCAAGAGGCATTGCGATAGATAAAGCGGGCAATATCTTTGTCGCGGATACCGGAAATGCGGTCATCCGAAAAATATCGCCGGATGGGAGTGTATCGATTGTCGCCGGGCAACTCGGGAAAAAGGGAACGCTTGCCGGAGCATTGCCTGCAACGCTAACCGCGCCAAGAGATGTCGCCATCGATCCTCGCAATGGCCATTTGCTCGTCAGCGATACCGGAGCCATACTTGAAATTAGCGTAGATTGATAACACTCATCACCCAGCCTCTATGTGTGTGCCTAATCAGTGGTGATCATTGATATTGTGTTTTTTAATCCACTATTAGATTAAGCATAGAAAAACGCCGCGCTTCACTCAGGAATGCGCGGCGTTGTTTTTTGCTCAACGAACCATTCTTAACATCCTTGGCGCGTTGAAGTCGCTCACAATTCAGTTTCACGGCAAAGGCAAGGCGTGCCGACCTAGGCAGTACTTGGGTACGGTATGCCTCTGGCGGCTTGATCGCCGCTCCTAGCCCTTAGATGGACTTCCCCCCCAGCCGCCGCGCCAATTCCTCGCCTATCCTTCGCATCGGCTCCGGATCGCTCATGCCGAAGTGGTCGCAGTCCAGCTCTACGCACTCCAGCGTGCCGCCGAGATAGGGCCGCCAATCTTCCGGCTTGGGCGCGTCTTCCGGGTGGACGCCGGCGCGGAACAGCAGCACGTCGCCGTCGTAAGGCGGGGTTTGGCTGTCGCGGAACAATTGCATGCCGTGTAGCGAGGCCGCGCCCAGCCGTTCCAGCGCGGCGCGGCCCAGCGGCGCCAGCGGGCTGCCGGGGCGTAGCAGGCGTTGGTAGATCGCTTCATTGTCCAGCGGCTGGCCGTTTTCGTCGGCGTCCACTTCGCCGTTGACGCTGAGCACCGTCACCAGCGCGTCGTGCAATGTCGGTTGCGGCCGGCCCTGCCAGCTGGCGGTCGGATAGCTGTCCATCAGCGCCGCCAGTTCCACGGTTTCGCCAGCGGCGCACAGCTGCGCCGCCATCGCTTGGGCCAGTCCGCCGCCCAGGGACCAGCCCAGCAGCCGGTACGGTCCTTGCGGCTGGACTTCGCGCACGCGGGCCACGTAGTCCGCCACCATCGCGTCGAAGCTGGCCGGCTTGTCGCCGGTGATGCCGGTGGCCTGCAGGCCGTAGATGGCCACGCCGGGCAGGTGCTTGGCCAGGCCCAGATAGCACCAGGACAGGCCTTCCGCCGGGTGCAGGCAGAACAGCGCCGGCAGCGCGCCGGGCTGGATGGTCAGCAGCGGCGCGAATTCCTGGCCTTCGCTGGCCGACGGCGGCCGGTGCGCGGCGGGCGCGCTCAGCGCCTGCGCCAGCGCCGCCACCGTGCTGTGGCTGAACAGCGCGGACACCGCCACTTCGCGGTTCAGGCGTTGGGCCAGCCGGTTTGCCACCTGGATGGCTTGCAGCGATTTGCCGCCCAGTTCGAAGAAGTTGGCGTGGCGGCTGGGCGGGGTGACGCCCAACACTTGCTGCCACACCTCCATCACCTGGCGCTCCAGCGGGCTGGCGTCTTCCGCCGCGGCCGGCGCTTGCGCCTCCATGCCGGCGGCCAGCTGCTTGCGGTCTATCTTGCCGTTGACGTTGCGCGGCAGGCTGTCCAGCCAGCGCCAGTGATCCGGGATCGCCGCCGCCGGCAGCACCTCGGCCAAGCGCGAGCGCATCGTCGCCGGCTCGGTCTCGCCGCCGCTGAGGAAGGCGGCCAGCGTATAGCCGCCGCCGGCCAGCGGCAGGCCCACCACCGCCGCCTCGCGCACCTCCGGGCAGGCCAGCAGCGCGTTTTCGATTTCGGCCGGGTCGATGCGCAGGCCGCTGATCTTCATTTCATGATCCAGCCGGCCCAGGAAGCGTAATTGGCCATCGCTCAGCCGCGCGCGGTCGCCGGTGCGGTAGGCGCGCGGCGCGCCGGGTAGCGCGTCCAAGGTGACGAAGCGGCGCGCGGTCAATTCTTCGCGGCCCAGGTAGCCGATGGCCAGCGCCTCGCCCAGCAGGCACAGTTCGCCGTCCTCGCCCTGCGCCACCGGCTGCAGGCGCTCGTCCACGATGACCGCGCGCACGCCGGGGCGCGGCAGGCCGATGGGCACGCTGTCGCCGCCGTCCCACACCGCGCCGGGGCCGGACAAGATGGCGCTGGTGGCGATGATGGAGGCCTCAGTGGGCCCATAGCTGTTGAGCAGCACGCTGTTGGGTAGCAGCGCCTGCCAGCGACCGGCGCGTTCCGGCAGCGCGGCTTCGCCGCCGATGATGGTCAGCCGCACGCTGGCCAGCTGCGCGGCCAGTTCCGGCTGCAAGGCGAAGGCCAGTTCGTGCCAGAAGGCGGTGGGCAGGTCCAGCACGCTGATGCGCTGGCGCGCCACCGCGGCGGCGAAGGCCGGCATGGACTCCAGCATCGCGTCGGTGCGCAGCACCAGGGTGCCGCCATGGCACAGCGCCAGGAAGATTTCCTCGATGCTGGCGTCAAAGTGCAGCGGCGCGAATTGCAGAATGCGTTCGTCGGCGCCGATGCGGTACAACTGGCCGGCGCTGCTGACGAACTGGGCCAGCGCGCCGTGGCTGACCAGCACGCCGTTGGGCTTGCCGGTGGAGCCGGAGGTGTAGAGCAGATAAGCGGCTTGGCCGGCTTCCGGCGCCGGGTCCGCGGCGGCCAGCGCGTCCTGTTGCGGCGGCAGGTCCAGGCATAGCGCCGGCACGGTGCCCAAGAGCGGACGCCAGGCGTTCAGGGTGACGGCCAGCCGCGGCTGCGCGTCGTCCAGCACCATGGCCTGCCGCGTCGGCGGGCCGTGCGGGTCCAGCGGCACATAGCAGCCGCCGGCCCACAGCGTGGCCAGGATGGCGACGATGGCTTCCGGGCTGCGCGGCAGCACGATGGCCACCCGTTCCTCCGCCCGCAGGCCGGCGGCTTGCAAGCGGCCGGCCAGTTGCAGCACGCGCTGCAACAGCTCGCGGTAGGACAGGCGCTCGCCGTCCTGTTCCAGCGCCGTCGCGTCCGGCCGCGCGGCGGCGGCGGCGCGGATCAGGCTCAATACCTCCCGCGGCTCGCGTTCCAGCGCCGCGCCGTCCAGCACGCTCAGCGGCGGCAGCTCAGGCAGCAGCTCGCTCAACGCGGCGTCCGGCGCGCGGCCGGCCCAGACGTCCAGCCAGGCCAGCAAATCGTCGCGCAGGCCGTCCAGCTCCGTCTGCGGATAGGCATTGGGGTTGGCTTCCAGGCACAGCCGCCATTCGGTATTCAACAGGCTGAAATTGATCGACACATCTTCCACCGGGCCGGAACCCAGCGGCAGCACCCGGCTGTCCAGGCCGGCGAACGGCGCGCGGCGGTCGAAAGGCATCAGGTTCACCACCGCGCCGAACAAGCGCTGCTGGCCGCCGACGCGGGCCAAATCGCCGCGCAGCTGCTCGTAGCGATAGCGCTGATGCGGCCGGATCGCGCGCAGGCTGTCCGCCAGCTGGCGGCTCAGCTCCGCCGCGCCCAGCTCTTCGTCCAGCCGCAGGCTCAGCGGCGCGATATTCATCGCCATGCACGGCACCGCCAGCGCCGGCGTGCCCAAGCGGTTCATCACCGGCAGGCCCAGGGTCAGCGCGCGGCGGCCGCTGCGCTTGGCGAGCCAGGCGCCCACCGCCGCCAGCAGCCAGGCGCCCCAGTCCACGCCGTGCTGTTTGGCCGAAGCCTGCCAGGCGGCGATCTGCGCCGGGCTCAGCCATTGCTCGGCCTTGTTGACCCCGTCCGCCAGCAAGGCGGCGGGCGCCAGCGTGCTGGCCGCCGGCTGCCGGCCCTGGCGCTGCAACCAGAAAGCGCGGTCCTGCGCGCAGGCCTCGCTGGCCTGGTAGTCGTGATCGGCGGCGACGATCTTGTCCAGCGACCAATCCGCCAGCGGCGGCAGGGCCTGCTGCTTGACGCGGGCGCTGTAGCGCGCCGCCAGCGCCTGGCTCAGTAGGCCGTAGGCGAAGCCGTCCAGCGCGATATGGTGGGTCTGCAGATACCACCAGTGCCGCTCCGGCCCCAGCTTCAACACCGCGCCCAAATAGAGCGTGTCCCGCGCCGGATCGCACGGCCGCGCCAGCGCCTGAGCCACCCAGGCCCGCGCCGCCGCTTCCGGTTCCGCTGCCGCGCTGAAGTCCAGGCAGGGTATCTCCGCCTGCGCGGCCACCGGCTGCTGCCACAGCTGGCTGCCGTCAAACTCGAAGCGCATGTTCAGCGCCGCGCAATTGGCCAGCACCTCGGCGGCGCTGTCGCGCAAGGCGTCCAGGTCCAGCGCGCCGCGCAGCTCGGTGGCTTCGGCGGTGAGGTAACTCGGGTTGTCCGGGGAAAGTTGCTGCCCCATCCAGATGCCGTGCTGCGCGGCGCTGACGGGGAGGCGAGAAGCGGTCAAAGTCATAAGAGGGCGTGCCGTTGCGGTTCCATGCCTGCGCTATGATGCGCGGGCAGATCAAATGAGAGCCGCAATCTTACACCATAAATGGGAATGATTATCAATATTGAATTGATGGCCAGTCTGCTCAAGCCTTGTCTACAAAGGCGATGCCGTGGCAGGCGCAGAACGCGCGCAGCGCTGGCCCCAAACGCTCCCGCGCCGCATCGGCGACGCTGAGGCCGGACAGCCTCATGCTCAACCACAATCCCTGCTCGGTCTCAAACGCCAGCGCGGTGGGCAGCGCGCTGCGGTGGTAATACAGCCGTGCCGAGCGCACCTGGCCCAAGGCGCAATGTCTAGCCGCGCCAAAGCGCCGCGCCAGGAACAGCTCGCCGTTGTCCACCCAGGCCAGCGCCGCCTGCTTGCGCGCGCGCGCCACGCCCAGCCCCAGGCTGGCCACCGCCAACAGCGCCGTCGCCGCGGACCAGGGCAGCTCCACCGCTTGCACACTCTGGTTCAACAACAAGGTGGCGGCCGGCGCGCAAGCCAGCGCCAGTTCGCCGGCGGAGTGTTCTATCAGAATGGCATTCATTTGCGGCTCGTTTCATTCCATGGACAAGGGGCGCAATCAGACCCTGAGAAGTACTTCTCGTCAAGACAGGCTGGGGAGTTTTTTGCATTTATATCCATCAGACATGAATGGGCTCTGAGGGATTCAACGCAGGAAAACGGGCAAGACGCGTTTCGGCATATATGAAAACGGGCAGACCATATTTCAACAAACACTAGGCTTTAGTATATTGACGACGTGAGGCCGAAGTTACGCGCGGCGAAATCGGCACGCAGAGTGTCAGATTTAATTTATGGGGTGGGCGTAGATGCAAACAATGTTCTGGTGCAGAAAGTTTTAAAAACCATTTAATCGGTCAATGAAATAGACACTCTTTCATTGTCGGGCTAATTTCGAGCTGGTTTCTTCTAGCTGGGGATAAGTGCTCCAGCCATCAAATTCCCAGGTGGTGTTTGCATAATTACTACACAAATGCAGTAAGTCGGTTTCATGGCTTGACCATTAGGACATAATGTCCTAGTTTGCTGGTGAAGGCCGCCTTATGGCAGGTCAAAACCGGAGCAAACCGATGAATGCAAATGAGATCAAGGCCATAAACAAGGCCCAGGGCATAATCGAAAACCACCTGAGGCAGCCCGGTGCGCTGCTGAACACCCCGGATTTGGTGAAGAAGTATCTGGTATTGCACTTGGCACTTGAGGAGCAGGAGATTTTCTCCTTAGCCTTTCTGGATATTCATATGCGATTGATCGCTTATGAACCCATGTTCGTAGGGAGCCTGACTGAATGCAGGGTGTACCCTCGGGAAGTGATCAAGGCGATTCTGCATCACAATGCCGCCGCGATCATTTTGAGCCACAACCATCCTGGCGGCGTGGCATATCCTTCCCAAGCGGACAGGAATTTAACTTCCTTTCTAAGCGACTGCCTGAAGGTGATCGATGTGAAGCTGCTTGATCATATTATTGTGGCGGGTACTAGCACCTACTCATTTGCGGATAAAGGTTTGCTATAGTGTTTGGCGGGCGTTGCCCGCCTGACTACGAGCAAGGAATAACAATGGAAAAAATCCAAGTGTATGGCGGAACGATCCGGCCCGAATGTTTGTTGCCGTTCGCCAAGGGCTGGGTGCCGCCGACGCCTGAAGAAATAAAGTTGATTTTAAGAGGCGCAGGCAATCTGACGGGTAGTGAGGCCGGGGATTTAGTTGGGGTGACTTCGCGAACGGTTAGGCGCTGGATTGGAGAGCCAGATAAGCCCATTCCCTATGCTTGTTGGGCAATCCTGGTGGAGAAGGCCGGATTTGGTCGAATATGGGGCGGGACGCCGTGACTCAGGCACTTTCAGGCGAGGAGACGATAAAGGCGGTCAGAAAGCGCCAGAGCGAAACGCTACTGGCTTTTTCGACAGGGAAGGATGCTATTGCGGCAATGCTGGCGATACAGCCGCATTTTGACGCGGTGCATCCGTATTACCTTTATTTGGTGCCTGGCTTGGAATTTGTTGAGGAGTCGATTGACTACTATGAACGCTTTTTTGGCGTTCAGATTAAACGTTTGCCGCATCCTTCCCTGCATCGTTGGTTGAACAATTTCATCTTCCAGCCGCCGGAGCGATGCCGCGTCATCGAGCAGGCCGGCTTGCCTAACTTTGAGTACACCGATATCCAAGCTGCGATCGTGAGGAGTGAGGGCCTGCAACAAAACATGCTGGTGGCGGATGGTGTCCGCGCGGCGGATAGTCCGATGCGTAGGATCGCCATCATGACGCATGGCCCGGTCAGCTACAAACAACTCCGCTTTCATCCGGTTTGGGACTGGAAGAAGGCCGATTTGATCGCCGCATTCAAGAAGGCCAATGTACGCTTGCCGATTGATTACAAAATTTGGGGACGATCTTTCGATGGCTTGGACTTGCGTTTCATCTTGCCGCTGAAAAAGCATCTGCCACGCGATTACCAAAAGGTGCTGGATTGGTTTCCCTTGATCGAGCTTGAGGTGTTCCGCTGGGAGAAAGCGCATGGCTGAAGATAAGCATGCTCAAAAGCAGGACATCATCCAGGCGGCAAAGGCGAAGGCCAAGCGCGCTCGCGAAAGCGCGGCGTTGACCAAGCTGGCGCGCAAGGCGCCGCCGTTGGTGCAAATGCCAGATCCCACCGGTGACATTGAGGCGGATAGCCTGGCGGATCTGGATGCGGTGCAAAGAGGGTTCCGTGAGCGGGCGAAGAACGAAGACAAGCGGTTTGAGCTGGTTGTGGATTCGGAATACTGGTTCGCCGTGTGTTTTCAGTCTCGTGCGCAAAAAGAGCGCTTCCTCGTGGCGATGAAGTGGATTGAGCTTGGCGACAAATATTTAGACGGCCAGGAAGTCGCCAGGCTCATGGGGGTTGATCTGCCGGCTGAGCAGCTGCCTTACCAGTCAACCGGCAAGATCGACAAGGACTGGCTGTCGTTTGTGAAGGATTGACGCTGTGAGAAACTTTCTGAGCCGAGCCGCGACCGCTGTGCGCGGTTTTTTTTCGCGCCGAGCAAGCGCACCGAGTCGTTCGCGTTCCAGCGGCAGCTAGATGCGGGCGTTCATGGGAGGCCGCGGTTTCATGACCGCGCGACCGGGCTCCATCACTTTTCGACCTTCGGGGGGCGCGTCGTCGCGGCGCGCTGCGAGCGTGGCGAAATCCCGATCAAGTGGATCGTAGATGAACGGATAGCGAGGCCGCCGATTGAGGCGGCCTTGCCCTTTTATGGAGGATAAGGACCGCTCCAGGTGCTGTTGTGCCGATGCTCATTCCAAGTGCGTCCATCGAGAGCTGGAACGTTGGCATAGGCCCGCTTTGGCGGGCCTTTTTCAGATGAGGTGTCCATGACTGTTTGCGGTGCGAAAACCCGGACAGGCGGGGCATGTCGGCGCAAGCCCTTGAAGGGGAAGAGACGGTGCGCCTTGCACGGGGGCAAAAGCACGGGCCCGCGCGACTCCCGGGGCAACCGCAATGCGGCCCGGCCCGGCAGCCTGTACAGCAAGTTTCTCTCCGAGGAGGAGGAGGCGATTGCTCATGGCTTAGCGCTGGGCCAGGTGGACGAGGAACTACGGCTCACCAAAATCCGTTTAATGCGGGCGCTTGCCGCGGAGCAGGACGCCGAACCATTGGAGCTGGAGAGCATGACGGAAAAGCCGGTGTTGTTCGGCGGCATACCGGATGACGAAGGCGAAACGATTGAGGAACGCACTTATCGCGCCAAGGATTATGCCGCCCTGATCGACCGGCTTACCTCGCGGATTGAGTCGCTCGAATCGCGGCGGCAAGCCCTGCTGCTGGGCGAGGTGGAACTGGAGCTGAAGCGACTGGAGTTGGCGCGGCGCCGCACGGAGCACGACAAGCAGGGCGGCGGCATCACCCACAATATTGTGCCGGTTCCGACCGCGGACAGCGTCGAGGGCTGGGAGGCCGTGGCCGAGCAACACCAAAACAAGATTCTAGGTCAGTCATGATGGCGCGCGCGGAATACCGGGCAGTGTGGCGGCCCTTGCCGGGCTCGCAGTCCTTGGCCTTGTCCTGCCCGTGCAATGAGATCTTGCTTGAAGGCACGCGCGGTCCCGGCAAAACCGCCGCGCAGTTGATGAAGTTTCGCCAGCGGGTGGGGCTGGGTTATGGCAGTTTCTGGCGCGGGGTGATTTTTGATGTCGAGTACAAGAACCTGGCCGATGTCATCACCCAGTCGAACCGGATGTTCAAGCTGTTCAACGACGGCGCCCGCTTGCTGCGCTCGCCCTCCGAGCTGCGCTGGGTGTGGCCGACGGGCGAGGAACTGCTGTTCCGCTGCGGCGACGATGAGGGCGATTACTGGGCCTACCACGGCCAGGAGCTGCCCTTCATCGGCTTTAACGAGCTGACCAAGCAAAAGAGCATGGATTTCTACGACGCGATGATGTCGTGCCGGCGCAGTTCTTTCCGGCCGGAGAACTACCCGCTGGCGGATGGCACGGTGCTGCCGTCCATCCCCCTGGAAACGATCAGCACGACCAATCCCTTCGGCGTTGGCCATGCCTGGGTCAAGCGGCGCTTTATCGAGCCGATGCCGCGCGGCCGGGTGCTGCGCACCAGCCAGCGGGTGCACAACCCGCGGACCCGGCAGGAGGAGGAAATCACGCTGACGCGGGTGGCCATCCATGGCAGCTTCAAGGAGAACCCTTATCTGGATCCGGTGTACATCGCCACGCTGATGAATATCAAGGATCCGAACAAGCGCAAGGCCTGGGTTGAGGGTTCCTGGGACGTCACCAGCGGCGGGCGCTTCGATCATCTGTGGCGCGAGGCGGTGCACGTAGTGCGGCCATTCAAGATTCCGCCGGGCTGGAAAGTGGACCGCAGCCACGACTGGGGCGAGAGCAAGCCGTTTTCCAATCTGTGGTGGGCGGAGTCGAATGGCGAGGCGTTTGAGCTGGATGGTCGGGTCTTACGCTACCCGAAGGGCAGCTTGTTCCTGATCGGTGAATGGTATGGCTGCGAGCCGGATCAGCTCAATGTCGGCTTGAACATGAGTTCCACCGATGTGGCCAAGGGGGTGAGGTGGATAGACCAGCATCTGGCCGGCGGCGCGGCTGAACGGCCCGCCAGCCTCGGCAAAGGGCAGTTGAATGTGCGGCCGGGCTTGTGCGCCAACGTCCGCCCCGGGCCCGCGGACGCCATGATCAAGAACAGCGGCGACCATGAGTTGAGCATCGCCGACAAGATGGCGCGGCAGGGCGTGCGCTGGACGGATTCGGACAAGCGGCCGGGCTCGCGGGTCAATGGCGCCGCCATTTTCTGCGACATGTTGGAGGCGGCCTTGTATGCCGCCGATAAGGAGTCAGGCATGCCGGAGGAGCCGGCGTTCTACGTGTTCGATCATTGCCGCGGCTGGATCAGCCGGATCCCGATCCTGCCGCGCGCCAAGGACAATCCGGACGACGTGGACACGGATGCGGAGGACCACGATTGGGATGGCACCCGCTACCGCGTCCTCAGCAAGCGGGTGACGATCAAGCGGCAAGCACTCAAATATTGACCCGCCAGCTGGCGGGTTTTTCCTGGCAGGAGCGACAGCGAGCGATGTCCGACCCGAGCAAAAAAAGCCAAGCCGTCAAGACCATGGCCGAGCATGACGCGATGATTGACGCCTTGATCGGCGGCACCAGCGGCATGCGCGGCGCCGGCAAGGCCTTGTTGCCGCCGTTTCCCTTGGAGGAGGACGAAGATTTTCAGCGACGCCTGCAGGCATCGACCTTGTTGCCGGCTTACACCGAAACGGTGGACCAGATGGTGGGGCGGGTATTCGCCAAGCCGTTGCGGGTGGAAAGCACACTGCCGCCGGCCTTGCTCGCCGATGTCGATCGCGAAAAGCGCAACTTGCACACATTCGCGCATGAGGCCTTCCATCAGGCTTTTCATCGCGGCGTGGCCTATGTTCTGGTCGATCAGCAGCGGATCGCGGAGGGCGCGACGTTGGCGGACGCGCGGAGCGGGGGCGTCCGGCCTTATTGCGTGTTGATTCCGCGCACCGCGGTGCTGGGCTGGCGCGAACAGGGTAAACAGCTGACCCAGTTCCGCTTCTTGGAAAAAGTGATCGTCAACGATGGGGCGTTTGGGGAGCGCGAGGAAGAGCAGATCAAAGTACTGGAGCCGGGCAAGTGCTCCATTTACCGCAATCAAGGCGGCAAAACGGGCTGGCAGCGGGTGGCATCGTTCGCCATGGGCGTCGCCAGGATTCCGGTGGTGCCGGTTTACAGCGAGCGCACCCGCTTCATGTGCGGCGCGCCGGCCTTGCTGGAGCTGGCGCACCTGAATGTGAAGCATTGGCGCGAACAAAGCGATCAGGATAGGTCGGTGCAGTTCGCGCGGGTGAGGATGGCCTACGTCTCGGGGGTGGAGGATGAGTCGCTGAGCATCAAGGCCAGCGCCGACGGGCTGATTCCCTTGCCCAAGGGCGGCAGTATCGGCGTGGTGCAAGGCAGCGCCGAGTCGGTGACGGTCGGCCAGAACGCCTTGACCGCGCTGGAGGAGCAGATGAACACCGCCGGCGCCAAGCTGACTACCCAATCGGTGCTGTCGATGTCGGACCGTCAGGCCGGCGAAGAGCAGGCCAAGATGATTTCCCGGCTGGCGGCGATGGGCGAGGCCTTGGAGGATGCGCTGGACCAGGTGCTGCAGTTGATTGCCGACTGGTCCGACGTGCAGGAGGGCGGCAGCGTGCAGCTCGGTGTCGAGCTGAAGGATTTGATGTCGGCCAGCAAGGTGGCGGTGAAGGAGGTGCTGGAGATGCAGACGCAAGGCTTGCTCAGCAAGCAGTCCGCCTTCGAAATCTGCCAGACCCTGATTCCCGCTCTGGACGAGAAGTCTTGGGAGGATGAACAGGCCCGCATTGAAACCGATGCGCCGACGCTATGATCACCTTGTTCGATACCGCGACCGAGCGTCAGCTTGAGCTCTTGCGCTATGACGCCAGTGCGCGGGAGCAAGTCGCCAAGATGCTGCGCCAGCTGGGGCTGGAAGTCGAGGCCTTGATCGGCGGGGTGCAATTTGACCGCTTGACCGACTTCCAGTCGCGGCGCGCGCGACGGCTGCTGGCCCAGATCAAGGCGACGCTTGGCCAGGGCTATGGCGATATCGGCGCCTGGATGGATGATCAGCTGGCCGCGCTGGTGACGATACAGGCGCAGTGGGGCGTCGAGGTATTGGCGCCGGCGCTGGGGATTTCGTTTGCTGGTTTGCCCGGCCCCGATATGCTGGAGGCGCTGGCGCGCGGCAAGCTGATCCAGGGCAGCTTGATCGAAGACTGGTGGTCGCGTCAGGAAAGCAGCATGCAGTTCCGCGGCGCCGGCATCATTCGCAGCGGAATCGTCAACGGGGCGAGCAACGATCAGATCGCGCGCTCGATGCGAGATCTGTTCGAGATTGCGCAGCGTGATGCGATGGCCTTGGTACGAACTGCAGTCCAGTCGGTGGCGAATGAGGCGATGAGCGGGCTGTATCAGGCCAATCGCGATATCGTGCAAGGCTATGTGGCGCTGGCCACGCTGGACAGCCGCACCACGATTGAATGCGCCGCGCGCAATCTGCTGCGCTGGGATATGGAGGGTAGGCCGGTTGGGCATGCTCTGCCGTTTCGGAAACCACCGCTGCATTGGAATTGCCGCACGGTGTTGATGCCCTGGCTGAAGAGCGATGGCGAGGCGCTGGGCGGCGGACGCTCCAGCGACGAAGGCTATGTGGCGGCCGATCTCTCATTCGACGCCTTCCTGCAGCGCAAGGATCGCGACTATCTGGACCGGATGTTGGGCAAGGGCAGGGCCCAGCTCTACCTGGACAAGAAGCTGACCTTGATCGATTTATTGGACCAGCGGGGCAACCGCCTGCCCCTGGACGAACTGGCGCGCAAGGCGGAGAGGGTCCGGCGATGAATCTGAACAAGATGACCGAGGCCGAGTGGCTAGCGTCGGAAGCGCGGCTTGGCAGTCAATGGCGCGACGGCGAACTGGCGCACTTGCAGCTTGAGCTTGAGCATGCGGCGCTGTACCACGATGTGAAGGCCTTTGCCGAGCGGTTGCATCTCAGCAAGCTGGAGTATGCGCGGCTGGCTTACTACTGCCTGGACCACGGGGTGCCGGAGACGGACATCGTGCCTCTGTTCTGGGGCGCCGCCGAGCAGGCCGGCGCCCAGTACCGGTTCGCCATCATGGAGATGGCGGATCGCTGGAAAAACGGCGCCATCGTCAGCCAGCTGTTGCAAGCAAAGCCTTACCCGTCGTGATGAAACGCCCGCGAAAGCGGGCTTCGGCCTATTCCGCCCCGGTGCCTGCCGGGGCTTTTTATTTGGGCGCAGCCCATGCAACCCGGAAGGAATCACAGCGTGAAATATCGAAATCAAGCGATCAAATTTTATCTGCGCGCGCCGGCCGGCGGCGAGGGCGGCGGCGCTGGGGCCGGCGGAACGGAGGGCGGTGGCGGCGCAGGGTCTGGCGGCGAGGAGGGCAAGCCGAGCGTTGAATTGGCGGCATTGGAAAAAGAGCTGGCCGGCCTGCGCGCCGAGAACAGCGAGTTGCAGGGCTCGCTCAAGACCCAGGCCGAGCAGCTGGCGCGTTTCGACGGCATCGACCCGGACGCGGTGCGCAACATCCTGCAGAAGTTCGCCAACGACAAGGAGGCCGCGCTGATCGCCAAGGGCGACCTGGACACGGTGCTGGAGATGCGGACCGCGCGCATGCAGGAGTCGCACGACAAGGAGCTGGAGGAGCTGAAGAAGGAGATCACGCGGCGAGATGAGCAATTGGCGCGCGCGGAGCGCAAGGAGTTCCGCGGCGAAGTGGCCACCACCGCCAAGCGCTATGGCGCGATCGACGAGGCGTCGGAAGACATCATGCGGCGGGCGATGGACGTGTTCAAGCTGGATGAGCGCGGCGACCTCGTCGCCAAGGATGGCTCGCTGGACAGCAAGGGCAAGCCGCTGACCGTGGATTCCTGGTTCGCCGAGCTGAAGGACAAGGCGCCGTGGTTTTTTCCGGCGAAGGGCGGCTCGGGTTCGGCCGGCGGCGCCCTCGGCGCGGGGGTGAAACGTTCGGAGATGAGCGCTGCGCAGATGCGGGAATTCATCGCCAAGTACGGCCAGCAGGCCTATCTCAAGTTGCCGCAGTAAGCCAGAGCGTTCGCGACCGTTATACGCGCCCTAGCCGGGCGTTTTTTATTTTGGAGACCTAGGCATGACCACGACCAATAAAGACATGGTGATTTACGACGACCTGGCGCAAACCGCCTATCTGGAGCGGATGCAGGATGTGCTGGAGGTGTTCAACGGCGCGTCCAACGGCGCGTTCGACCTGTCGAATGAGCACATCGTCGGCGACTTCCGCAAGCGGGCGTTTTACAAGATCGGCGGCAGCATCGAACACCGCGACGTCAATTCCGAGGGGCGCGTCGGTCCCAAGAAGATCGGCGCCAGCGAGATGGTCGGCGTGAAAGTGCCTTTCAAGTATGGCCCGTACTCGACCTCCGAAGAGGCGTTCAAGCGCCGCAGCCGCGAGCCGGAGGAGTTTTCGGTGCTGCTGGGCCAGGATTACGCCGACGCGGTGCTGACCGGTTACATCCGCTATGCCACCGCGGCGCTGCAGGCCGCCATCGGCGGCAACAAGGAGATGGTGGCCAAGGCCAATATCGCCGTCGACGGCAAAAAGACGCTGACCAAGGGTTTGCGCAAATTCGGCGACCGTTTCAACCGCATCGCGCTGTGGGTGATGGACTCCAGCATCTACTTCGACATCGTCGATCAGGCGATTGCGGAGAAGGTCTACGAAGAGGCCGGCCTGGTGATCTATGGCGGCGCGCCCGGCACCTTGGGCAAGCCGGTGCTGGTCACCGACCAATCGCCGCAGGAGGTGCTGTTCGGCCTGCAGCGCGGCGCCATCAACATCAACGAATCCCAGTTGCCGGGCTTCCGCTCCTATCCGATCAATGACGGCGAGAACCTGGAAATCGGCTTCCGGGCGGAGGGCGTGTTCAATATGGACGTGATGGGTTACAGCTGGAAGGAAACCGCCGGCGCCAACCCCAATCTCGCCACGGTGGCTTCCAGCGCCAGCTGGCAGAAGCACGCCACCAGCAATAAATCCACCGCCGGCGTGGTGATCAATCTGAGCCACGAGCAGTAAGAACCTGCTTACGATCTGCTGCGCGGCGGCGACCGCCCGTTCGGTGTCAGGAGGACAAGGTGAATCTGATCTACACAAGCAGGACCGAGGGATTTGACGCGGACGGCGTGTATCGCCACCCGCGTTACTTTCAGGGACCGGAAAAAGGGGTGGCCAGCGTGTTGGTGGAGGGGGACTGGCCCGAGATCGTCGCCGCCTACCAGGCCTTGGAGGTCCCGGTGGAGGTGCTGGAGGCGACGCCCGCCGCGAAGGCGCAGCGGGGAAGGCGTCTTGCCGCGGCCGGCGCGGGCAGGCCTGAGGCCTGAGGAGATGACCTTAATCGTCGAGGATGGCAGCGGCCGGGCCGATGCCGACAGCCTGGTCACCCTGGCCGCGGCGGACGGCTACCACCTGGAGCACGGCAATGGGGCGTGGAGCGGTTTGAGCACGGCGCAGAAGGAACGGCGCTTGCGCTACGCGGCGCTCTACCTCTCCAGCATGTGGCAGTTCGCCGGCAAGCCGGTGACACCGCAGCAGCGGTTGGCGTTTCCGCGCAGCGCGGTCGGCGTGCCGGCGCGAGTGATCGCCGCGCAGATGGAGCTGGCCTTGGTGGACGACCTGGCCGAGTCCTTGGCCAGGGTCGAGCGCGGCATGGTGACGCGCAAGCAAACGGAGTCGCTGGTGACCGAATACGCGCAGCCCATCATCAATCGAACCGCGGCCGCGCGCTTCCCGTTGGTCAACGCGATGTTGAAGCCCTACTTGGCCGCGGCCGGCCATATCAAGCTGATCCGGGGGTGAGATGGCCGACTATACGCAAGAGCGCGACGACGCGAGCCGGCAGATCAGGGAGGACGGCGGCCCGGTGCTGCTGCGCGTCAACCTCGGCGAACGCTATGTGCCAGGCAAGGGCATGGTCAGCCGCTGGCAGGACTTCGGCTCCTACGCGGTGTTCGCCGACTTCGGGTTCGTGGCTTCGGGACTCGCTTTTGCCCCGGGCTCCACGATCCAGGTCGGGGACAAGAAGGCCTTGTTCGCGGTATGCGAGGCGACGCCGGCGCCTGGCCATCTGCTGGTGGTCCGGCCCAAGCCGGATCAGCCGGAGGTGGTCTGGCGGGTGATCAACATCAAAACCATTCAGCCGGAGCCTGGCGGCGTGATCGTCATGCACACGCTGCAGCTCAGGAGCTAGTCATGTCTTTCGCCGTTGATCTCGAGCGCTTCGCCGATGGCGCCAAGAAGTCGCTGGACGCCCAGTGCCGTGAAATCACCCTGCACCTGTTCCGCGGGGTGATCCTGAAAACCCCGGTGGACACTGGCCGGCTGCGCGGCTCCTGGGGCGTGGGGGTGACGCCGACGCCTGGTCCGCAAGACGGCATGGACAAGACCGGTAGCCAGGCCTTGGGGCGGGTGGTGGCGGCGCTGAGGCCTGGCGTGTTTGCCCATGGCGGGGTGATGACGTTGATGACGAATCTGCCCTACGCCTACCGCATCGAATTCGACGGCTGGTCGCACACCAAGGCGCCGGCCGGCATGGCGCGCCTGGCCCTGGCCGAGACCGTCGCGCGATATGGGAGGTGAGCATGGCGATCCGCCGCGCGCTGGAGTCGCGCCTGCTGGCCTGGGCCGAGGCCAAGGGGCTGCCGGTGGCCTGGGAGGCTTTGGTGTTTAATCCGCCAGCCAGCGTTTACCTGAAGGTGTTCCTGATGCCGGCCGAGCCGGTGAACATGGATCTCGACAGCGGCTTTCGTGAGCACGGCGTGTTCCAGGTGTCGATCTGCACCCCCAGCGGCGCCGGCCCGCAACAGGCGGAGGCCCTGGCCGATGAGCTGCGCCAGCTGTTCGCCGCCGACGAGGTGATCGGTCCGGTCAGGATCAGCATGACGCCGTATCGCTCGCCGGGCCTGCCCTCTGACACCCATTTCATTGTGCCGGTCACGATTCGCTATTCGACGATCTGATGCCGGCATTGATCGACACGGTCCCGCTCATCGGCGGGTGTGCCATTTTGAGGACCCAGCAATGACTTCCAATGCCATTTCCGCCCAGAAAACCCAGTTCTACATCGAGTCCAGCGGCGCCGCACCGGAGTTTGTGCCGATCAAGGAAATCCAGTCCTATAGCGGCTTTGACGGCAAGGCTTCCGAAATCGACGTGACCACGTTGGATAGTGATGCGAAGGAGAAAAGGAAGGGACTCACCGACAATGGCGGTTTCCAGATCGAAGTGAACCGGGTGTATACCGACCCCGGCCAGACCCTGCTGGACGAGGCGCAGTCCGACACGGAGCCGAGGCGTTTCAAATTGGTCCTGCCGAACGGCTGGGTCGGACTGTTTGCCGCGCTGGTGATGTCCTTCGACCTCAAGGGCGGCGTCGACGCGGTGATCAAGAGCTCGGCCGCTCTGAGCATTACCGGCAAGGTGGAATGGCAGAAGCCGGCGGCGAAGAAGGGGGCCTAAGCACGATGGACATCAATGACGATTTGCTGGTGGTGGGCGAGAAAACCCACGAATTCACGCTCAAGCACTATGTGACCGGCCAAGACACCAAGGTCAGGATCGAGGTCTATTCCGCCGAGTCGGAACAGGCCCAGCAGCTGCAACGCAAACTGCACGATGACGATGTGGCCAGGCTGGCCGCGGCCCATGCCGCCGGCCGGGAGCGGGCGGAGCCCTTGAGCTATGTGGAACGTGAACAGCTGATCGTCAGCGTCGCCATCGCGCGCACCGCAAGCTGGTCCGGGCTGACGGAAAACGGCGCGCCTTTCGCGTTCACGCCTCAGAACGCTCAGCGGCTGTACAGCAAGGCGGCCTGGATCCGCGATGCCGTGATCAGCGAGAGCGCCGACCTGGGAAAATTCCTGCCGCCGCCTGCGCCGCCGTCAGCGCCTACGCAGACCAGGAGTTCCGACTCGACAAGCGGCTGAAGCAGGGCGGTTCGCTGCGCCAACAAGGCCACGTCAACCAGCTAGCACTGCCCAATGAGGCGGCTTATCTGTGGGCGTGGTTTTGTGAGCTATCGGCGGCGCGGCAGTATTCGGATGGCGGTCCGCAGGCGTTGGCTTATGCGGAGATGGAGGCCTGGGCGCGCGTCACCCGGCGCCGGCCACGGGCGTGGGAGTACGCCTTGCTGCGGCGCCTGGATGTGGCCTACCTGTCGCTACAGGCGCTGGACGAGGGCGAATTCATGCGGGGCGTGCTGGAGGATGATGAGGCACGGTCGCGGGCGCTGATGAAAATGCTCAGCGCCTGAGCGGCCAGGGCGAGGCTGCCGTGCAATGATCACAATCACGGTGCGGGCGGTGTTTTACGACTTCCTTGCGGCTTAGGCCGCGCGCGGCATCAGGACTCGACAGGACTGGCGTGCAACTTGACCCCTAGCCCACGCATCAGCTTGAGGACGGTGTCGTAGCGAGGTTTTGCGCCGGGAGACAGCGCTTTGTACAGGCTTTCACGCCCCATCCCGCAATTTTTGGCCAGTTGCGCCATGCCACGCACGCGCGCCACATCGCGTACCGCGGCGAGAAAAACATCCGGATTGGGGTCTTCTAGCGCGGCGCTGAGGTACTCGGCAATGGTTTCTTCACTATCCAGATAGTTGGCCGCGTCAAACGGCCGCAGGTTCGATTCCATGGTTTACTCCGGCAGATTCTTGAGCAAGGTTTTGGCGTGTTTGATGTCGCGCTGCTGGCTCGACTTGTTTCCACCACATAACAATAGATAGACCACCTGGCCGCGCCGCGTGTAATACACCCGGTAACCGGCGCCGGTATGGATTCGCATTTCTGAGACGCCGTCGCCAACTGGCTCGCAGTCGCCAAAATTTCCTAGTTCGGCCGAGCGGATTCGAATGGCAATGCGGGCTTTAGCAATCGGGTCACGAAGCTTGCTCAGCCAGGCATCGAATTCTGCGGTCGTCAGAAAGGTGTTCATGACTCAAACTGTATCCGATCGGATACAAAATGACAAGAGTTGTGCGTGACTCATGTGGCGAGAAGGTTTGGCAAGCTGACTCCGCCGTCCGCCAGTCTTCCGGGCATGGCCCGCAGCCGCTGAGCTACGGTGACATTGCCGCAGGGGAGAGGCTTCTCTCGCGCCAGCCCCGCGGCGGGGAGGTGATGCTGCTCAAGCCGCTGGACCTCGATTACCTAGAGATCCAGGCCATGGGCGATGGCGCATTGCTGGCTGAGCAGATGCAGGATGATGAGGCGCGGTCGAGGGTGCTGATGAAGATGCTGGGGGAGAAAGTAGAGAGAATCAATAGTATTAGTCTCTGCCGCATGGATTGAGCTTATGGGGCAGTGTCGCTCTCATGCTCGGGGGAAACTGGGAAAAGTGGCTCTGTGCAATGGCGAATGAACTGAATCTCTACGTGTTTCAACCCTAAGCGGATGGGTATTTTTTTAGCTAAAGCAAGATGGCACCAGAATGGTAGCCCGACTTCGTCAATATCTACAGGCACCAACTGGCTGCAACCAGATAATTTCAGTGCACTATCTAATAACCTTAAAGCAATGCCTTGTTTTTGATAGTTTTTATCGACAGTGATGTCTCTGATGTAGCAAGCTTTGGTTTCGTTGCAAAAATCAGCAACTACAGTGCCAATACGAAACCCCTGGTGGGGATGTGAAATTGTAAGCACGAATGATTTTTTGTTTGTCCCCATCCAGAGTGGCGGCCCAATTTTTAAAAGATTCAGCGAAATTGGGCGTTCCTTAGGACGCAATAATTTTAGGAGGCGGAGGGCGATATTTAGTATGTGCATCTGAATGAGGAAGTTGGTTGAACTAAGCGAAGTATTATGATAGTGCAATTTGCCATCGGCATACATGCGTATGGAGTGATGCAGATCAAGTTTGATGACAGCGCGTGGGAGGACTACCTCTGTTGGCAGCAGAACAGCAAGCCCACCCTCAAGCGCATCAACGCCCTGATCAAGGACATCCAGCGCAACCCGTTTGAAGGGATAGGCAAGCCGGAGCCGCTGAAGCATCAGTTTGCCGGCTTCTGGTCGCGCCGTATCGATGACGAGCATCGTCTGGTCTACGCGGTCCAGAGTGATGCGCTGACCATCTTGCAGTGCCGCTATCACTACTAAACAACTGATTTTTCTGAACTAAAGGACAGTTTCATTTTTGTGAAAATGCTCTAAGGATGGTCTCGTGCTCAGCAAGGCCTCAAGGCCGGAAGAGACGCGTAAGCAATTTCTGATCAGGTTTCAGTGAAAAAGCCCGCCAGGTGTTTAGGCGGGCTTTTTTTTCGAAAATTTAAGAAAACTCGTGTTTATAGCCTAAAAAGACCCCGATATTCGATGGGAAGTCGGTTCAGAGGAGTTGATACACTAAGAATTCTTGGAAGGAGGCTGAGCTTCGGGCGGTGTTTCTTCTTCTATGGAGTCTCGTTGCTTGGATGGAGATCTACCCAGAAATACACGCTCATTGAGCGCATCGGAGAGTTCGGCCGCAAGTAGGCGGATAAGTGGCTTGTAGTCGGCGGGGGGCACGATCATTTGTAGTGGAGCAAGGATTTTGGCGCGGGATGCTTCGTCATCGTCCAGGAAAGACTGCTCAAGCCGCTGAATGATTTCTGCATTTTTAGATTTGCTGGTGACGCGAGCGGCCACGTTCAGTTTTTCATCAAGCGGGGTCGGGATGCGGAGGGTGATCCTCGTGTATCCATCATCTGACATGCGGCACCATTTTCGTGTCAAAAATTGTTGACACCATTATAGTGCCACACTAGCATGGAGTCACGACACCAAAACAGTGTCAAACATGAAGGGGGTGATGACAGCTGAGCAGGATATGTCTGGAGGAGTCAGATTCGCTTCCCCGAGAATGCGGAGAAATGGGTTAAGAGCCGAGCGGCAAACCAATATCGTAGTGCAAATTCGGTTTTGCTTGATCTCGTGTTGAAGGAAATGCAGCGAGAGGAGGAGGAAATGAAAAAGCAGCATGATGGTCACTTGGAGGTGGATACCTCGGTCTGTCAAGATGACCTTACAAATGATTGATGCCCCAGAAGTAGCACCTTCTGAGGCATCGGTTGAAATCCCTAGATCATCAAAATCGGAGGAGAATTCATTATGAAAACTAACACCGAACCCCTTGATAGTCAATGCTTTGAGGCGGGCGATGGCGCTGATGCAGTCGACATGAAGCTTGCCAGGAAGACTACGCATGTCCTGGCCAATCAAGGGCTGATTTGCGCGGCGGTGTCCATGGAGCATGCGGAGACTTTACGCGGGATCCTGTCCGCGATTTCCCGGCTGTCCCAGGATTCGACGGTGGTTTCTCTCGCCGACCATGGGCATGGCGTGGCGGCGGCATTGCATAACGAAGCGGATGTATTTCGCGAAGAAGTTGAGTCGATGATGCAGCATGCAGGGGGTTGGGTATGGAACTGATGAATTTGAACGCCGGGCAGCCGCTGACCATGTCTAGTCGGGAGATTGCGGAGCTGTGCGAGAAGGAGCACAAAAACGTAATCCGCGATATCCGCATTATGTTGGATGAACTGGGGGATGGCTCAGATTTGAGCCATGTCCAAGAGACTAAGGATATGCGTGGATACACGGCCTCGATTTGCCTCCCCAAAGACCTCACTTTGACGCTGATCGCAGGCTACAACGTCAGGTTGCGCAACCGCATCATCAAGAGGTGGATGGAGTTGGAAGAGTTGGCGGTAGCGCCGGCCCTCCCTGACTTTTCCAATCCCGCGGCCGCGGCGCGCGCCTGGGCGGAGCAGTTCGAGCAGCGGCAGATCGTCGAGCAGCAGAATGTGACGTTGGCGAACCAGGTGGCCGAGCAAGCGCCGAAAGTCGCGGCCCAAGAGCGGCTCGCGCTCTCGGAGGGCGAGCTGTGCCTGACGGATGCGGCGAAGGCGCTGGGCGTGCCGCCTGGCAAATTCACCGCCTACCTGATCCGCATTGGTTGGGCCTACCGGCGCCAGAGCAATAACCGGCCGGTGGGATACACGGTCAAGGAGCAGCAGGGCTTGGTCGTTCACCGGCCAGTGACCATCTACCACAAGAGCGGGGACGTTGAATCCTCGTCTCAGTTGCTGATCACCCCCAAGGGGCTGGCTAGGCTGGCCGAATTGATCGCGGCAGGAGCTGTTGCCTGACCTTGGTCTATGCATGTAACATTACAAACCATACTAATTAATTTAGTTTGACCATTAATCTTAAAACCCCGCAAACGCGGGGTTTTAATGTTTTATCTCCATGGTTACGAGCGAGGCTGCTGTTTTTATGCTTTTTGTCAGGTGCGGCGATGTTGGCGCGCACTAGGATTGAATGAGTGATTTTTCGACCAAATGAATGAGGGAGGGGTAAATGTCAGGTGAAGCTAATGAAGTGCCTATTGCCACGTTGTCTCATGGCTTTTATGCAGAAAACGAAAGGGCTAGCAATCAAGTCTTGCCGATAGTTCCATCTTTTGCAGAAGATGGTTCTGTTCAATATCAGAACTATCAGTTTAATGAAGCGCCAAGCCAGCTGAAAGGTAGCGTTGAAGTGGGACGCAATCTATTGAATAGGTTTGTTGGGCTGGTGAGCGGGACTGTTAATAGACAAGCTGAGGCGAGAGCCGGGGCTTCCGCCAAATATGATTTCGCGCTGTGGCGTGAAGCATTCACTCCGGTGATGAGTTCATTCTTTGATAATGCTCGAAGCAACAACCGTGTAGTGAACAAGGTGGTTAGAGGGGTGGATGTTGCAAAAGCGGTTATCGAGTTTAATGGCGGCGTTACTACCAATGAGCTAGAGGCATTTAGTCGTTTTTTGCGTTATTGCGGATCAAACATCCAAAGGAGTGTCCAATGGAAAGGAAGCTCCAGGGTCATATTTGCATACTCCACACATAGCTTTTCTGGCGATCTCTATAAGCCAAGCATTCATTTCTATTCGGCCACAGTTGACCGAAGTCAATTGGGCATCCTGTCTTCTTGCGGATCAATGGAGCCAGTGAGCTTGCAGTTTAACGTCAATTATGTGAGTGCGGATTTCAACATTAACAGTTATTTGAATGATGCCAGATTCAAGCAGGAAGTGGACTGGTTTATTAGTAGATTTGAGAGTGAGAGTTTGGCGCAGGAGGGCTCGTACTTTGATGATGTCTTCCATGGATGTGTGCCATTAAGTAATTAAACCTGTGTTGTTTGGTTTTTTAATTAGCTTCGCAGACGCGAGGCTTTTATTTCATCTGGACGTAACTAAGTGTTGGAGGTAGCAGTTTCATGGGGTTGTAGCGCAAATATTTTTTCCAAATAAAGATGGATCGGCGGATTTAGTGTTGGCGTGATTTCAATAGGCTGGTTTTGATGTGATATTGATGCCTCATCGTGTGATGAGGCTTTTTTATTGGAGCCTTGCAATGGATGTTGCCACTCTAGTTATCAGATCAGATGCAAGAGACATTGAACACGGCTCCCGAGCATTAAGCGATCTCACCCGCATCGGCTCCGCGACAGAAAATAGCTTAGCCAGGATGGCCAGCAATATTGATGCGTCTTTTTCGCGCGCCACTAGTGTGATTAAGTCCTTTGCCGCGGCGTACTCCGGCATGAAGCTGCTTGAGTTCTCCAAGGAAGTGACCTTGATGGCCGCGCATTACAACACCTTGGGCGTGGTCATGAACACCGTGGGCAAGAATGCGGGGTATTCCACCGTTCAACTGCAGCAGACCGAGTCCGCGTTGCGCCAGACGGGGATTTCCGCGCTGGAGTCCCGGCAGAACATCGCTCGCATGATTCAAGCCAATGTTGATTTGTCGCAGTCCACTCAGCTCGCGAGAATCGCCCAGGATGCGGCGGTGATCGGCAATCTGAACTCATCCGAGTCCTATACCCGCCTGGTCTACGGCATTCAATCCGCTCAAACCGAGATCCTCAGAACCATCGGGATCAACGTGAACTTTGAGGCGGGTTACCGGAAGCTTGCCGCGCAGTTGGGCAAAACGGCTGACGCTTTGTCTGAAACGGAGAAGATCCAGGCCCGGATCAATGAGGTGATGGAGAAGGGCAAGATGATCGCGGGCGCCTATGAGGCGTCGATGGGGGAAGCCGGCAAGCAGCTTAACTCGATGAAGCGCTACATCGATGATTTGAAAGCCTCCGCGGGTCAGGCGTTTATGGAGCCGTTCACTCGTGGCGTGACGAAGGCGACGGATGCCCTGAAGTTTTTGTCGGAAAACAGCGAAACCGTTGGAAAGACCCTGACCTGGGCGCTGGGCGGCGCGACGCTGCTGGCCATTAGCAAGACTTCAGGCGCGCTGGGTCAATTGGTCGCTGACACAAGCAAGCAAGGCGTTGCCGCGCGCGTCACCGCCGCGGCGGCTTTGGAAAGCGCCAGGGCCGAGGCGGTCAATGCCGCCGCCGCCCTGCGCAGCGCGCAGGCCAGCGCGGTTTTAGGGGGCTCGCAAACTGCGCTGTCCGCAGCAAAAGCACGTAACACGGTCGCCACAAATGCCTTGACGGTGGCGACAAGCAATTATGCGCGGGCGGCGACCATGGCGGGGATTGCGGCTCGGGGCGCCAGTGCGGCCCTGGCTGCGGTTGGTGGGCCTTTTGGGGTGTTTATCGCCGCGGCGGCGGTGGTTGCATACAACTGGGACAAGATCGCCGAAGCGGCCGGTGACGCGGCGGCAATTAGTGAAAATGCGGCGCGCCGAATAGCCGCGGCAATGAGCGAAGGTGCAAAGGCGCCACTGGCGACACTGCAAACAGAAATTGCCTTGGCAAAAAAAGGGATGGCGGAGGCGGATGAAGAGCTGAGAAAGGGGACAAAGAAGATTTTTGATGGGACGGCCTACTATACGGTCCCCTTGAGCCGAGACGAGCTGAATGCAATAAAAGTCAGGAGTGATGCTTACCGAGACAATTTATTAGCAGCCGAAAAGGTATATGGCATTGCCATGCCCCGATCGATGGCGGAGGGCTTGAAGGGGGCGACATTTGACATCCGAATCGAGGACCAGAAGAAGTTTATTCGCGACAATCTCCGTTTGCTGAGTGACTCAGCCGCTGTGTCAAAAATGAAGGCGGGCGCCAGGGAAGAGCTTGTTGCTGGCGTTGCGGCAGCCAAGGCAAAAATCAAAGCGCTTGAGGATGAGCAGAAGAACGCGGCAACCGGAGAGACCTCCCTCAGCAGAATCGCACAGCTAAAAGGCAGTTACACGCCGGCCGCGGAGAAGATCCGCGCGGATATTCGGGAGATTGAGAAAGCCGCGGCGGAAGGGGTGATCTCGCAAGAGGAAGCCGCCAAATTGCTTGCCCAGGCCAATGAAAAGCTCAATAGCGCTCTGCGTGGGGGCAACGGTGGGCGAGGCCCAGGAGGGGGCGGCGAGCGACTTGCCAATATCCGCGCCGACATCACCAGCTTGCGCGCATATCACGATAGCCTCACTCAGCTTGGCGATGCCGCTCAAAAGCTGACCGAAGGAGAGAAGCAGCTCAATCGATTGCTTGCCCAGCGGCAGCGCCTGGCAAGCGGCGAAGACGGCCCGGCCAAGGGGCAGGGCCAGCGGGCACAGTCTATCCTCCTGCTGGATCGGGAGATCGCGCTGATCAAGGAGAAGATCCGCCTGGAGAAGTCCACCAAGGGGCTGGAAGTGCTGTACACGGACCTGGCGGAAACCACTTCGGGCATCCGCGCGACTGAAACCTATATCCAGCGGCTGGACACCTTGGGCCTGCGCGTTCATCGCTTGACTGACGCGGAGAAGAAGCTGCTTGAAGTCAAAGCCGAACGCGAGGCTTTGATCAAGCAGCCAGTACCAACCGATCCGGATGAACTTAGGAGTCGAAACGAACGAATCTGGCGGTTCGATCAACGGATTGAAGCACGGCAGGGGCTGGTTGATATCGAGAACATGGCCAGCGCGCGCAAAGCGCTAGCGGAGGCCAAGGAGGAACTGGAGCGCTACAACGCGACGATGTTCATGTCGCAGGAAGCCAAGGAGCGCTACCTCTACTTCCTGGACAAAGAGAGGGAGGTTGTTGCAACTTTGCCGGGCGAGTACGCCGAGCTGATCACCGCCTACGACGAGAGCAGGGCCAAGGCGCGCGAGTTTACGACCGGCTGGAATCAGGCCTTGGCCCAATACGCCGAGAACGTGGGTAACCAGGCCGCGCAGGGGCAGCGGGCGTTTGAGACCGCCACCACGAGCATGACGGACACGCTGACCAAGTTCTTCATGAGCGGCAAACTGGGCTGGCAGGACTTCGCCAACTCGGTGATCGAGCAGATCATCCGGATCCAGGTGCAGCAGGCGACCTTGAGCATGGTGCAGGGAGGCTTCAGCCTGGACTGGCTGCCGAGCGGCTTGTTCGGCCCGTCGGTGATCGGCAGCGCCAAGGGCAATCTCTTCTACAACGGCCAGGTGGTGCGCGCCTTCGCCAGCGGCGGGGCCTTCGCCAACTCGGTGGCGTCGAGTCCCACGCTGGCGCCGATGGCGTTGTTTGGCGAGGCGGGGCCGGAGGCGATCATGCCGCTGGCGCGGGACGGCGCCGGCCGCTTGGGAGTCAAGGCGCAGGGCGCCGGCACCGAGGTCAATCTGGCCTTGAACGTGATCAACCAGTCCAGCCAGCCGGTGAGCGCTTCGGCAAGCCAGCCGCGGTTTGATGGCCGGCAGATGGTGGTGGACATCGTGCTGACGGATCTACGGCGCGGGGGGCCGGTGTCGCAGGGGATCAAGGCGATTGTTGGGAAGTAGCGCAGAACGCTTGACCACTCTGGTGGGCTCACCGAAATGGTGGGCTTTTTTTATGCTGACATGGAGGTGTTATGGCGCTGCCCAGGCTGCCTCGATACGTGCGTCTACTGCTGGCGGGATATGGCGAAACCCCAGACTATGGCGTGCTGCGCTCGGAGATGGAAGGCCCCATCGCCAAGCAGCGGCCGCGGTGGAGTGCTCCGGTCACTCAACTGGATGTGACGCTATTGATCGAGGGGCGTCAGGCCAAGCTGGATTTTGAAGTCTGGTTCGGAGACGCGCTGGCGGGTGGTTCGGGCTGGTTTCTCTACACGGATCCCATCAGTCGGGCTCAGAGAAAGGCGCGTTTCGTCGCCGGCAATTTGCGCTGGACTCCTGATTTGGCCGGGCTTTGGCGGGCGGCAGCAAAAATCGAATCCTTTAAATTTAGTTTGTGAGAAGGTTTGCTGCGGCGTTTCTGTACTGTCATTCAGGACAGGTAAAATGCCAATCCAATGAAAGTTTTCATTTGCTAAGAATATCCTAACAAGTACATAAAAGGGACTTGGCAATGGCACTTCATCCTTTTTGGCTCATCAGCAGCGCCGCGGTGTTCATCGTTGGTTGTGAGAGTCTTTCCTTTAATCGTACCGCCCAGTGGCCATGGGAAACGACTCAACCCTGTACACCGCCCAAACTTGCAAAGGGCGCTTCTGGCGCAAGCGGAGAAGCCTACCGCTGTAATTTGAATGACGCTATGCAAGCCTTCCTTGCTGCCAGTAAGTTTTGCCGTGAAGTTCAAAACTACTATGAGAGTGGAGGAAAGCACAGCAGCGAATATAAGTTTTGGGTTGGCACGGTAGGGACGCTGGCCGGCGCCGTGGTCACGCCGATAGCGCAAGGCAGCGCCAAGAATGCATGGTCGGGGCTTTCCGGGGCGACGAATGGCCTCCAGACTTCGATGGAGCAGTCGTTTTCCTCTGCCTTGAACGCGAATCGGATGATTGCTGTCAATAAAAGCTATGCCTCTGGTGCCAGCGGCATTGTGAGTAGTTCAGGTACGGTGTCTCATAATGCAAGCGACAGCTTTTATGAGGAATCTGTGTTTCGGTCAATCAAGATGGCGGCCGACTGCGCGATGAGTCCCGGGCTGGCGGACGCCAATGTGTTGAATAGCATTGCCTCAGGTACAACTGCTCATTAGTTCTCACCAAAATTTGTAGTTCAACCAACCCGCCATCGTGCGGGTTTTTTGCTTTCTGAGGGGAGGGGCTATGGCGCGAGCCGTGTCTCAAGCCGCGCGCGAAAACATCAATGCCACCAGCGCGGCGGAGCCGCTGTTGATGCTGTTGGAAATCAGCCATCAGGATCTGGCCGAGCCGGCGCGGGTGGTCAACGATTCGGCGCCGATCACGGTGGAAGGGCATGTCTTCGTGGCATGCCCTTTTTCTTTCCAGTTGCCGGAAGAGTCCGAGGGCCAGGTGCCGCAGGCGCAGTTGGCGCTCGACAACGTCGGCCGGGAGCTGACGCAGTGGATCGATGTGTCGCAGGGCGGCATGGGGTCTCAGTGTCGAGTCATCCAGGTGCTGCGCAGCCAGCCCCAGGTGCTGGAGTACGACATCACGCTGGATATCTCCAATGTGTCGATGACCCCATTGCAGATCACGGCGACGCTCGGCTATGTGGACTTCCTGAACCAGCCGGCGGTGGCCTTGCACTACCGCCCGGAGACCGCGCCGGGGGTGTTCTGATGCATTGGTCCGATCCTTATGTGGGCCTGGAGTACGTGGCCGACGGCTTGAATTGCGCGGTATTGGCCGAGCGGGTCGCCAGCGAGGTGCTGGGCCTGGTGGTCAGGCTGCCGGGTTCGCATCCGCGCACGCCGTTTGGACGCAACGCGCTGATCGCGCGCCACAAGGACAGGCTTGCGCGGCCAGTCGCGGCGCCGCTGGATGGCCACCCGGTGCTGTTGCTGGCGCGCGGCCGGCTGCAACACGTCGGCGTGATGTGTTGGATCGCCGGGGAGTGGTGGGTGCTGCACGCGGACGAAGGCTTTGGCGCGGTGGTGCGCCAGCGGCTGCGCGCGCTGGCCGGGTATCAGGTGGAAGGGTTTTACCAATGGACATGACAATACCGAACGCCGTCAGGCTAGCGTTTTTGCCGCACCCGCTGTTGCTGGATGGGCGGCAACTGGTGCAAGCGGCGTTTCGCCGCAACGAGACCCTGGGCGGCTATTGCCGGCGCGCGGGCATCGTGGTCGACGCCCGGGCTCAGGCGGTGTTCGTGAATGGCCGGGCGTTGGCGCCGGAGGCCTGGCGCCAGTACCGCTTGAAGCAAAACGACATCGTGCTGATCCGGGCCGTGCTGCGCGGCGGCGGCGGCAAGGTATTGCGCTCGGTCGCCTTGCTGGCGCTGGCCTTCACCGCGCCGTACCTGGCGGGCTATGCCATGACTGGAACCTGGACCGCGATGAGCGGCGGTCTGGCCATCGGCATCATGGTCGGCGGCTCATTATTGATCAACACGCTGCTGCCGCTGCCCAAGCCTCAATTGGGCGCTTTCGGCCGCGGCGCCGAGCAGTCGCCCAGCTACGCGCTGGCCGGCGCCCGCAATCGCCTGCGGCCGTTCGAGCCGATGTCGCTGGTGATGGGCCGGCATCGCATCGTGCCGGACCTGGCCGGCAAGCCTTATACGGTGTTTGAGGGGACCGAGCAGTTCCTGTACCAGTCCTTCCATTTCGGCCTGCAGCCCGAGTTGAAACTAGCGGACTTCAAGCTGGGTGAGACGCCGCTCAGCCAGTATCAGGAGGTCACGGTGTTCGAGGCGGGGCCGGATGGCGCGCTGCCGCTGGCGTTCGGCAATGTCGATACCGAGCAGGGACGCGAAATCAAGGTTGCGGATGGCTGGGTGGAGCGCACGACCAGCCTGGACACCATCGCCATCGGCCTCGACGTTCAGGGCTTGGCCTATGTCGCCAAGGACGATGGCGGCATTGAAAGCCGCTCCATCGAGTTTCTCGTCGAGTACCGCGCGTTCCCGGACGGGGCATGGCGGAATTTCGGCAACCGCACTCACCACCTGGCGGGGCGCGGGATCAATCTGGCCAGGCTATCGCTGTCCCAAGCGGTGGCGCGCGGCCAATACGCGGTGCGGGTGCGCAAGCTCAGCCCGGACCTGGATTCGAGCCGGGCCAAGAACCAATTCGCCTTGGCGCAGTTGCGCAGCCATCAATACGATGGCGCCGACTATAGCGGGCAACGACGGCTGGGGCTGCGCATCAAGGCCAGCAATCAGCTCAATGGCACGATAGACGAGCTGTCGGCGGTGGCCAGTTCGGAGATCCCGGTGTGGGAGGATGGCGCCTGGCGCGCGCGCGCGACGGCGAACCCGGCCTGGTGGCTGCTGTGGTGGTTGCGGGGACGCCGGGCGGCGAGCGGCCGCCGGCTGTTTGGCGGCGGCCTGCCGGATCAGCGCATCGATATCGACAGCATCAAGCACTTTGCCGTGTGGTGCGAGGCCAAGCGCCTGAGCTTCGGCTGCGTGCTGGACCGGGCGATGCCGATCAAGGAGGTGGCGGAAAGGATCGCGCGCTGCGGCCGCGGGCAAATGACTTGGCAGTCGGGCCGCTACGGCGTGGTGTGGGACGCCGACGAACTGCCGGTGGTGGCGGTGTTCGGCCCGGCCAATATCAAGGCCAAGAGTTTCCGCGTCCACTATCTGTCCGGCAAGTTGGCCGACGAGATCATCGTCAATTTCGTGAATCAGGACAAGAACTGGACGCCCGACAGCGTCAGGGTCGTGGTGCAAGGGGTGGCGGATCCGGCGAATCCGGCCACGCTGGATTTCATCGGCTGCACCGATGCGGACATGGCCGGGCGCGAAGCGCGGCTGCTGGCGGCGTCGCAGGCCTTGCATCGCCGCCGCATCAGTTGGGAAACCGATATCGAGGGCATGGTGGCGGGCAAGGGCGACGTGGTGTTGCTGTCCCATGACATGGCCAGTTGGTCATTTTCCGGGCGCTTGCTGGGCGGCGGCCGTCAGGCGCTGCAACTGGACCGTAAAGTGCCGCTGGGCGCCAACGCCTATATTGGCGTCCGTTTTCCCGATGGCCGCTACTCGACCTACCGGATCAGGGGCGGCGGCGGCGAGTCCTCGCGCTTGCTGCTACGCGATGGGATCCCGGCCGCGGATGCGGACGGCCCGCTGCCGGTGCCGGACGAGTCGCCCGACGCGGTGGCGCTGGACTGGCTGTGGTTCTATGATCCGGCGACCCATCCCGGCCGCAAGGTCAAAATCCTCGACGCCAAGCCGCTGGACAATGGCGATATCCAGTTCACGGCCTGCGACTATCTACCGGAGTACTACGCGGCGGAGCGGGGCGACTTCGCGTATCTGCCGCCGCGGCCCAACCGCCCGCCGCTGATCGGCTATCTACGCTTGAGCGAGTCCAGCCGCGTCAATGCCCGGCAGCAGCGGGTGCCGACGCTGCAAGCCAGCTGGCCGCCGGTGCGTGGGGCGACACAGTATCGCTTCCGCTGGCGCCGCGCGGAGGGCGCTTGGAATGAGGCGCTGACCGGCGAGACCCAGTTGGTGGCCGATGTCGAAGCTGGCGACTACGAGGCCTCGGTGGCGCCCTGGTTTGCCGATGGCGGCATCTCCAGCCCGGCATTCGCCCAACTGACGGTGACCGCCTCTGGCGAGCCGCCGCCGGCGCCCTTGTCCTTCCAGGCCCGCGGCGATCTGATGCTGATCGAGCTGGCGTGGCGTTATCCGTCGGCGGTGGACATCGCCGGCGTGGAGGTGTACGGCCAGATCGGCGACGGGCCCAAGGCGCGCTTGACCGCCTTGCCGTTTCCGACTGATCGCTGGACGCATCTTGGCCTGTCGGTGGGCGTGACGGTGGACTATGAGTTGCTGCTGCTGGATGGCTGGGGGAATCGTTCCGTGTCGGTCAAGGCCCGGGCCAGCACCGAGAAGAACCCGGCCAAGCTGCTGGAGCAGTTGCAGGGCAGCATTGGCGGCGGCCAATTGAGCGATGCGCTGCAAAAGCCGCTGGGCAAGCTGCCGCAGATCGCGGACTCGGCGAACTCGGCCTTGCAAGCGGCGTATGAGCTGATGCTGACGCAGGAGGATCGCGATGCCGCGCATGCCCGCAATTTCGCGATAGCGCGGCGTGAAATCAAAACCTTGAACACCGACCTGTCGAGCGAGGCTTCGGAGCGCCTGCGCCTGGCCGCCGCCTTTGACGACAGCCGCGCCGATTTTCTGCAGGAGAAGAAGGCCACGGCCAGCGCGCGCGAGGCGCTGGCCTCGGATCTCAAGCTATTGCGCGCCAGCCATGACGCTAGCGCCGCCGCGTTGAAGCGCGAGGAGCAAGCGCGGGCGAGCGCCGACGAGGCGCTGGCGCGGGCGGACGAGGTGTTGGGGGCCAAGCTGGGCGAGAACGAAGCGGCGCTGCGGCGTGAGGTCGAGGCCAGGCTTAGCGGTGAGGGCGCCACGGCAAAAAGCCTGGAAGCCTTGGGGACCACCGTCGGCGCCAACGCGTCGGCGATTCAAGCGGAAAGGGAGGTCAGAGCCACCGAGGTCGGCGCGGTGGCGCGCTCGGTCCAATCGCTGCAAGTCACGGTCAACGGCCACACCGCGGCGATCCAGGACAGCAGCCAGGTCATCGATGGCATGCAGGCGGAGAAGGTGCTCAAGCTCAGCGCCGGCGGCAAAATCGCCGGCATGGGGCTGCGCGCCGATAAAGACGGCGCAAGAGTCGACTTTCTGGCCGACAAATTCGCGGTGTCGCTGCCGGATGGCAGCGGCAGCCGACAGGTGTTCACCGCCGGCAGCGTGAATGGTCAGCCATTGGTGGGCATTGACGGCGATCTGATCCTGCGCGGCACCCTGTCTGGTGATCGGCTGCTGGCGAACTCCGTTGAGGCCAACAAGATCGACAGCCGCCGGCTGACGATCAAGGATGCGGCCGGCAATGTGGTGGTGGATTTCAACGGCATGGGCGCGCACAAGATTCAAGGCCAGCTCAGCGCCGGGCAGATCGACACCCGCGGCCTCGCGGTGCGGGACGGCGCCGGCAATGTCATTTTGGACGCGGGCGGCTTGCATGGCAGTTACATCAAGGATTTAACCGTTGGCACGCTGAAGATAGGCTCGGGCAGCATTAGCTGGATACAGCGGTGGAATGCTATTAAGTCCGGCACGTTTTACACGCCTTATCCCGCGACCCTGGTGATGACCTTTAGGATCAATGCGCCCGGCTTTAATTCGACGCTGAGGTTTCAGGTGAATGGCGCCGATTTGATTTGGGGCATGCATGGTGATTCTTTTTGTTTGATCCACCCGGTCAGTGCGGGCACGCACTCGGTTAATTTAGTGCCGGGAGGGAATATCATCTGGCTGGAATTTCTTCACATACTGGGGGTGATGAGGTGATGAATTACAATGTGCCCTATGCCGAGGCGGATGAGCAAGGGCGGATCGTGTCATGGGGTGAGTTGTCACCCCATTCGTTTTTGCATCAGATCAATCCTAATTATGTTTTCGCAACGGGTTCCATCTCCCCAGCGTTGCAGTACGTCAAGGCGGGCGTGATCAGGGAACGGCCGATCATGGCGATCCGCCGCGACGGCATGCGCTTTTATGAGCTGCCGCAACCCTGCGAGGTGTGGATCAATGGCCGTTCCTACCCTGTCGAAAATGGCGAGCTTGAGCTGGATTTGCCACAGCCAGGCATTTACACACTACGCTTCGTGGCTTGGCCGTTTCAGGACGCGGACATTCAACTGGAGGTGACGGCGTGACGCGAATTAGCCATACCGACCCTTACCGTTTACGGAGGCAGGCCGACTATCCCGATGTCGGCGAGCAGCTGGATGCGATCTGGAAGGCGCTGGCGGCGCTGCCGAGCTTGCCGCCGGACGCGCGGCAAATGCTGACGCGCATCCAGCATGTCAAAACCACCTACCCGAAGCCCCGCGACAGCGGGGCTTCTGCTTTGGAGGCCGTGAATGACTGACACCCCCGAGATCTGGACCCGCATCGCCGGCGACCTGGTGCGCATGCAGCAGCGATGGCTGATGACGGTCGGCGGCATGCGCGACGTGTTGTTGAGCGAAGAGGCGATGGCGACCTTGATCGACGAGTTGGGCGAGGCCAGGGCGGTGATCACCTGGACCGGCATACGGAACACGATGCGGGACGGCCTGGCCGCGATCCAAAAAGCGGCGGACATCGTCGGGGATTCTGCCTTGCTGGCCGCCAGCGCCAAGGCGGCGGCCGCCAGTGCCGAACAAGCCGCCGAGGTGTCCGCGGCGGCGGTGGCGAAACTGGCCGAAGTCGAGGCGCTGATTGCCCGCGCCAACGCCGCGATCATGGAGGTGCAAGCCGAGGCCGCCGCCGCGCTGGCGGTGGAGCGCGCGCGCATCGATGCGCTGGAAAGCGCGGTCGCCGAGTTGCGGTGACGACGATTTGACCAGTTACTGCCTGGTCAAATCGGCGGATAGCACCGCTTTGGCCAGCATCACGCTGACCGAGGTCGATAGCGCAACGCCCAAAGCCGCGACCGGCGCGCCGCCCAGCCCGGCCGCGGCGCTGTTGCTGAGCGGCGAGGCCTCTGCCAACGTCAGCGGGGCGCTCTGCGCGCCGCTGGTTCATGCGCTGAGCCCAGGGCGGCCGGCGGCGAGTGGCCGCTGCGTCTGTTTCGCGCTCGACGACCGCGCCGGCGTGCAGGCGGGGGAGTCCAGCGGCAGCGCAAGCACCAAGGTCATGCATCAAGGCTGGGGCGGGCAGCGGCGGACGCTGCATTTCTATTGGGGTTGAGGAGGGCCGGGAAACCGGCCCTTCGCCTTGGGGGGAGGGAATATGTCTGAACCTGTATCCGGCGCCACCGGCGTGACCGCCACGGCGGCCGCGTTTGGGCTCGCCGGCCTGTTGCCGTATTTGGAGAGCGGGGTGTTCTACGCCAGCTTCGCCGGCGCCGTCATCTTCGTGCTGGGCGAGCGCGATCTCGGCCTGGGCACCCGGCTGGCCTACCTATTGCCGGCGACCGGCTTAGGCCTGGCCGCGGCCAGCGCCAGCAGCGAACTGATGACTTGGCTGCTGCAGCGCTTTGCCGGCGTGTCCTTGGCGGTGCCGGCGACGGTCGGCGCTTATGTCGCGGCGGCGGTCGGCGTCAAATTGCTGCAGTTCGCCATGCTGCTATCCGGCAATCCGCTGCGGCAGTGGCAGAGGCTTAAGGGGGAGGGCAAACGCGATGGCGGCGCTGACTGAGGTGCTGACGTTGCTCAATGGCGCGATGTGCGGCGCAACGTGCCTGCGGCTGCTGAGTTACCGCCGCCAGGGCGCGCGCTACAAACGCTGGGCCTCGCTGTTGGCCTATTTGATGATCGTGGCGAGCGGTAGCGTTGCGATTCGCATTGCGCTGGGCCAGTACCGCGCCATCGATTTCTCCGAATGCCTGCTCAACATCGTGCTGTGCCTCGCGGTGTTCAGCGCGCGCGGCAATGTGTGCGACCTTTTGCGCGCGCCGCCCAGGGCCGGAGCGCCGCACCATCCACAGTGAACGGTTTCATGCCGTCAACGCCATCGCCCCCGCGCTACAACGCGGGGGTTAGTTTTTTTAGGGAGGTGTACATGAAAGTTCTCGTTTCCGCGGGCCACAGCAATGCCGATCCCGGCGCCGTTGCGAATGGCCAGACCGAAGCCGCGATCGTGACCGACTTCCGCAATATGGTGGCTCACTATCTGAGGGCCGCCGGCCACCAGGTCGTGACCGACGGTGTCGGCCAGGACAATCAGCCGCTGTCGACCGCGGTGAAACTCGCCGGCAGCGGAGTGGATCTCGCGGTGGAGTTTCATTGCAATGCGGCGTCGACGCCTGTCGCCAAGGGCGTGGAGTCGATTTCCCTGCCGGCATTGCGCGAAGCCAGCCAGCGCATCAGCGCCGCGGTGGCCGGCGTGCTCGGCGGCCCGCTGCGCGGCAGCCGCGGCTGGATAGACCAAAGTCTGAGCGCCAGGGGCAAGCTGGCCTTCGTCAACGCCGGCGGCATCATCGTCGAGCTGTTTTTCATCACCAATCCGCAAGAGCTGGCCGCGTATCAGGCGCAAAAGTGGCTGGTGGCCAAGGCGGTGGCGGCCGCGATGCAAGTGGGGAGGTGAGGCGAATGCAAACCTGGAAATGGCTTGGGCTGCTGATCGCGTTGGCGGCGGCCTGGTGGCTGGGCTGGGACAGCCGAGGCGACCAGCTGGAGCGCCAGCAGGCGCAGCACGAGTTGAGCGCGGCCAGGCGCTCGCTGGATGACTTCGTCGCCGAGAGCCAGCGGCTGCAGGGCCTGGGCGCGCTGGTGGAGGAAAGGATAGCGAAGTTGAAGGGCAGTACCGAAACCCGAATCGTGGAGTACCGAACACATGAGAAGCTTGTGCCTCTTCCCGCTGATTGCCGGATTGATCCTGAGCGGTTGCGCCAGCTCCAGGCCGGCGTCAACGATGCCAACGCGGCCATCGCTGCCGCACAATCTGAGCTCGCCGGCGCCGCAGATTAATCCGCCGCTCACCAGCAGTTGGGATGATCTCGCGATTCGCTATATCGAGTTGTCACGGCAGTATGGGCAGTGTGTGGTTGAACGAGCAGCAGTGCTCAAAGCGCGATAATGAAGGAGCCCGCCGGGCGGCGGGCTCTCATGGAGATTCTTTGGTAACTAGGGGGGGGTAGAATACAGTGCTCCACCGCTAACTAATGATTAGGGGGCTAGCCTTTGGAGGTCTGAAATATTTTTACTCTTTCAAGAAGGTAGTTTGTTTTCGAGTCTTTCTGAATTGAGCCTGTAGCATCACTCATTGGTTTCATGAAAATAAATGGAAGTTCTGTGTTCGTCTTACTTACCAACTCGTTGTAAGCGTTGGTAGCTTCAAACATTTGAAATTGAAGTTCATGCCTTGGATCTTCTGCCAACGTAGTCTGCCCCGATGCAATTGGACGTCCGTCCAAGTCTGTGAGCCAGCGAACACATATTGGATATTCGAACATCGTTTCTACGATGTGATGTTGACCATCAGGCGATGCTCCGAGACTACGAATCCAGCTGAACCAGCTTGATGGGTAGTTCATCGACAACGTTAGCAATATCACGCAATCTCCAAAGGCCCCCAGGATATCGTCCAGCTTTAGGTAGTCGGTGCCCGCTGTAAAAGCCTCAGCATCAAGGTGCGCAGCAATCTTGTTGCGAACCCACCTAACGGGACCCTGAAGACGTTTTTTTCTTAAGCGCTTGGCTACCTCATGATAGGTTTTTTGATCTGCATTTTGCCATTGGGCACGATTGTCGCGGGATTTTTCGTCATTCATCTTCGATACAAGAAGAGCCGTAACGTCCATGAGTTTGCAGACTGGCACAGTGACTCCCCTCATGGCTCTCTGCCGTGTCTTGGAGTCAATCAGGCGTTCTGAGTAAAACGCAACATCACGGCATGCTTCGGCTGCCAGCACTAGCATGCCGGTTCGATCGTCGTTGGGTGTCCAGCGAGAAGTGGTGTTTTCGACGTCAAGTAGGTCAACAATGCCAGGCGCCAGCATTTTTCCGTCTGGCCCCATGGTAATTGGTTGACCTGTAAAGCTTGCTGCAATTCGTTTGAGCATGCTCTCATCGATGATTAACTTTGGCTTAATCATTTTGCTTCTGCCATGATCTTCATTCATTGAACAGGTGCCTTCATGGGCGGGCGGAACTTTGCAGAATTTGTATGAAATACATCATCCGTGGCCTTCAATCCTTTGAGGAGGATCTGGATGCGCACAGGTAAAGGCCATGTAGATTATGTCAGAGACTATACCATGCTAAACAAATAATGGTAAATTGAACGCATGAGATTCCACCCCAATGGCCCTTCCATACCGGATATCCTCCTAGAACGCTGTGATGCTGGCCGCGTTGTTTTTCTGTGTGGTGCCGGAGTTTCGTCACCATCAGGAATGCCGACTTTTGTCGACCTCACCCGGTATGTCGTTGAGTTCTTTGCCCCCCCTGCCGATTCAGAAATCATGGCTGCGTTTCAACCATGGCTTGATAAGCGGTCTGCAGGGAATGTCCCACTCGATCAAATTTTCAACTTACTTCACCTCGAATATGGTAAGGATGAAGTGAATGCTCTGGTAGCGGAGCGGTTGAGTACCCCCTTAGAAGTCAACGATTTGGGGTACGAGCACGGCCTGATCAAGCGGATTTCTTCGAGCCAGCGTGGCGTGCCGCAAATTGTCACGACAAACTTCGACCGATTATTCGAGATAGGAAATGAGAGAGGGCATCTAGACCTGCATGAACCACCTGCTTTTCCCGACCTTAACTTCGGATCGACGATAGAAGGGATCACGTATCTACATGGGCGACTAAAGGATGCAGCCTCTGAGAGTCATCCCTACGTTCTTAGCAGCGCGGACTTCGGACGAGCTTACCTCGCAGAAGGATGGGCAACCAACTTCATTAGGCACCTTCTCGAACAATATACTGTCGTTTTGGTCGGCTATCAGGCGGAAGATCCGCCAATCAAATATCTTCTTCAAGGTCTCAACCATGACGGCAAGTATGATCGATCTAGGCTTTATGCCTTTGACCGAGGACTTCCTGAAGAGATTGAAGCCAAGTGGCGTGACCGGGGCGCCACAGCCATAGCATATTCCGACCATTCAGATTTATGGAAGAGCATGGAAGCGTGGGCAGACCGGGCCGATGATCCACGCAAGTGGCGTGCATCCGTAATCGCCAATAGTCAGCAGGACCCAAAGGATCTCTTCCCTCACGAACGAGGCCAAATTGCTCATGTCCTTCGCACAGTGCAGGGGGCACGATTGTTCTCAGAGACCGATCCGGCGCCTCATCCAGAATGGGTGTGCGTAATGGACGCGGATGTCCGATCAGCCAAGCTGAGCCGTAACTATGGGGACAATGCAGAGGTTTTCGACCCTGGAGCCGCCTATGGTCTCGATGACGACTTAGAGGACATTTCTGAGGATGATCGTAGGCAAGGTGTCAGCAACGATAATCTCCTTGTCTGGCGCAATGAGGACGATACCCCGCATGATTTTCTTCGGTTGGGTGGGCGACCGGCCGAAGGCTTCGAGATGGTTCCGATAAGACTTAGCCATCTCATCACCTGGATCAGCAAGTCAATCAATAGCCCGGTGTTGGCCTGGTGGGCCATACGGCAAAACGGACTACATCCGCGGTTGCTGAAACAAGTCGAGTGGCAAGTAGAAAACTCGAAGGATCTCCATGAGCGTGCTCGTCATATCTGGAATCTGACTCTCGAACACCATCGAGACCCTCGCAATCGTCAGTGGAACAACGATTGGTTCAACTTGAAGGGCCGGATCAATTCGGAGGGGTGGACGGCCAGTGTTCTGCGAGAATTCCGGAGGGTTTCGATGCCTCGACTGGAGATCAAGCCTCCGTATGGCTTGAGCCAGTCCCGACCACCGTGGAAGCCTTGGGAAGAAATTCATCTCAGGGATCTAGGTCAGTTTAAAGTCGTATTTCTTAATCGGCACAACGAAAACTTAAATGTCCCCGATGATCTATTGCCACAGGTATTCGGCATCGTGGAGGAACAGTTAATCGTCGCCTCAGGGTTATTGGGGGATATCGATACCACTTACTTTCAGACTCCAACCGGCTATCCAAACCGTGAGGTTGACGGGGGCGAAAACATCACGAAGGCCACGGAAGTCGTGACTTGGTTTATGCAACTTTTTGACAGAATTGCTGCGAAGTGGCCAGAACTGGCTAATGCACATGCAACGACCTGGCCCACAACGGACCAATTCTTCTTCCGTAAGCTCAAGCTGTATGCGTTCAGCAAAGCGGACGCCTTCGAGGCCGACCATGTCGCCAAAGAAGTCTTGTCCTTAGATCAGGAGGTATTCTGGGACCTCAATGTGGTTCGAGAGCTTCTATTCTTGCTGGTGGACCGTTGGGAGGAGTTCTCTCTGGAGAGCCGACATCAACTCATCGACCGCATCTTGTCTGGCCCCGATCAGTTTTCCTACTGGTCTGACGAAGAGTTCCCTAGGATGCGGGATGGGCTCGCCGCCAGATACGCACGGTATCTCGAACAACAGAATTGTGTACTGACGGCAGATCGCAGTGAACGGCTTGCCAAGATGATCAGAGGCATTCCGGATTGGACTGACGGCTGGGCCACCTCGACTGTGATCGAACGGGGCTCTCACGTGGGTTGGGTCGGTACTGACGAGAAACCTGATGTAATCTTGGACCTTCCCGTAAACGAGGTAGTCTCCAGGGCAAAGGAAGATCTGAAACGGGACTTTGACAGTTTTACCGAGAGGCGGCCCTTCACTGGTTTGGTGAAAGCAAATCCACGAAAAGCGTTGTCTGCGTTGACGATTGCAGGAAAGGCCGGTGACTATCCTGGAGTGTTCTGGTCGGCCATGATCGATGAACTACCCGCAGACATCACACCCAGGCTGAGACGGGTCTTCCTGAACCGAGTAGCGCGACTTCCACATACGGATATAGCCAAGCTGCGCTATACCCTGGGGCAATGGCTCGAAAAAAATTTGGTCGCGGTCCTTGAGTTTGATGATAATCTCGGCTGGACAGTCTACGATCACGTCGTCGATGGCATCCTGAGAGGTGGCGAAGATGCAGCGAAGAGCGGTCTTGGCGAAGTCCACCGTGATGGAAAAGTCATCCACCCGTCCCGGCGCACATTTGACCATGCGATCAACGGCCCCATCGGCATGTGTACTGAGGCCCTTTTTCAAGCGGTACCTGGAGAGAGACAGGAGGCCGAGTCCTTAATCCCAGATCACATCAAGTCTCGTCTCGAACGCCTCTTTGCTGCACCGGGTGAGGGCTCAGATCATGCCGTGTCGATAGCGAGTAGCAAGCTGAGCTGGCTCATGTTCGTCGATCCCGCCTGGACCAAGGAACGCCTTATTCCAATGTTGGCCTTTGAACATCCAGCTTCGGAGCCAGCGTGGCACGGGTTTCTTCATTGCGGGCAAAATCCCAGGCCGCCATTAACAGAGATCATCAAACCGCTCCTGCTTGATCTCTTCCCTAGGGTCGAAGGATTTGCTTGGGATCGAAACCTCTCAGAGGTAGCTGCTCATTGGCTAGGCTTCATACGGGTGTTTCACCCAGATGAGCCAAGTGGTTTTTCACGACGGGAAATGCGCTCGATTCTGCGAGCGATGTCTGACGAAATCCGGAACCGGTTTATTTTTTGGCTGGGCCAGGTCGGCCAGAAGAACGAGAGCGGCTGGGTCAAACACGTCATCCCCTTGCTCAACGAGGACTGGCCGAGAGAAGCTCGATACAAGACTTCGGCATCAGTGAGGGCCTGGATCGGCCTGCTTGATGACACTGGCGATAGCTTCCCGATCGTCTACGAAGCGGTAAAGAAGTTCTTGGTGCCGGTGGAGGCAAATGACCATCCGTTCTATCGATTCTCCCAAGAAATCCACGATGAAAAGCCGATTACCGTTCTATTTCCTGAAACGACACTGGATTTGATGAACAGAGTGACTCCTCAGGTTCTCACCCGTCCGCCAAACGAGTTGTCAAAGGTATTAACACTAATTTCTGAAACTAAACCCGATCTGACAGCAGATCCACGCTATTTGCGTCTTATCGATCTCGTTGAACGAAGCTAGATCTCGGATGCCCGACAACCCTGCTACTTGTTCCAACTTCCTAGATGCTTCAGAAGCATGGCTTCTGGTCTACGTCTGCTAAGTGGGCAGTTTGAGAGGGCGGTATTTCGAGTAAAAGCTGCGGTTTCCTTATTTTCTCTTCGCCGGCACCTACTTCATCAACGCGGGCAGATACTGAGGGAAGAGCAGGGCGGCGCTGGCGCCACCCTGTGGTGTGCGATTACGCGGGAGGCAGGCCATGCAGGACAAGCCGACGCCACTCCTTCTCCTTTTGGCGCCGCGTTCCATTGTAGCCGTCAGTCATCGCCTGGCTGGTGTGGCCTAGCAAGGTGTTGGTGTTGATGCCATAGGGCCGGTAGATGCGTTCGCTGAGCGAGCGGATTTCGTGAAACGTTGCCGGCTCCAGCCCCTCCCATTCTGTGATGGGGATCACCTCGTCGCGCAGGCTGGCGAAGTTGACGGTCAGCGCCGACACCTCGTAAGGCATGCCATTTGTTTTCCTGACCAGGTATTGCCCTCCCGCGCGGTAGTGCTGGGTCTCTGCAATGATGTCGCCCAACTGCCGCTTCAACGGCGGGCAGTATAGCTGCAGCGGAATGGCGACCTTGGTGCCGTTCTTTTGCTGTTCGATATGCAAGTGCTCATCCCATATCGCCGCTAAGGAGAGACGGGCGATGTCGGCGCGGCGCTGGGCGGTCGCCAGCGCCAGCCGCAGCGCGTGCTGAAACCACAGCTTTCCTTTTTCGCCGGCCCTTTGATGTATCGACTCCCATTGCGCCAACGTGAGCCGCGCGCGCCTGACCTCGGTGGGCAGGGCTCGCAGGAATATTGCAGGGTTACGGTCCATCAGCTCTGCATAGATCGCTTCGTTGAACAGATCCTTGGCTTCGATCAGCACCCGCCTGGCGGTGAATTGACGGCCAGACTCCCAAATCGGCTTGATGGTATTGACGATGTGGGCCGGCCGGATCGACTGCAGCGGAATGTCGCCAAGCGATGCGCACAGCCAGCGCAGATTGTTGGCGCGGCCGCAGAGGGTCTTGGGCTTGAGCTTGCGCCTGGCCAGGATGCTGAGGAACTCATCGCGCCAGCCAAATAAGGTTTGCGCACGAAGGGTTGAATGGGTCATGCCTGCCTCGATCGGTAGATCGGCCATATGGCCGCTGCCTGTCCGGCAGTGAACGATGCGAGCGTGCTGATGAGTGTAAGCCAAATCTTCTAAGCGGCCCATCCGGCAGTGAATTTGAGTCTACTCTGCTGTGTCGCATTGGTCTCATTCTCATGCGCTACGGTTCAGCCTCAGCGCATAGCAGCCGTGGGCGGGGAAGCGCAGCATCGCGCAAGCGATCTCAGGCCGTGCTTCCCAGCGCGCCAATGTCTCTTCCAGCTCATGCGTTGGCAGCAAGGCGGCCTCCAACATGGTCTGTTCGTCGTCGTAAGCCCGTAGCGCCACGCTGGCGCCCAGATAGGCGTTCTCGCCAACGCGGCGCAGCAGCGATGACAGCTCGGGCAGCGACTTCGGCTGAGATTCTGCTGCCAGGAAAACCGGCCCATATTCACGGTAGGGGCCGGCTTGGTGGAATGGGCTGTAGCTCGCCAGAATCAGCTCCTCACCCGGGATGGCGCGTCGCAGCGCGTCACGGAATGGTTCGCCGCCGGCGGCCGTCATCCGCCGCACGGGCTGGTCGAGCGCATCGATCCCTTCGCGCCGCGCCCGTTCCACGAACGCAGGATCCAAGGTTTCCAGTTGCCAAGCCATACCGCTCTCCTTCGTGTTATTTGAACGCACGAAGTCTATGGCGACGGCTCCAAGGGGGCGACCCGATTCCTGCTGTACTTGTCTTCCAGATTCTCGGTGTGCAATGGCAAGCCTCCGCTCAAGCACGGCGGGCTAAGGGGGGAGGGTAACGTGGCTACTTCCTGGCCAGTGACGCCAACACCAGATAATGACGCCGCATCACCCTGTGCGCGGCTTGCATCAGCCGGGCCTGGCCTTCCGGCGAGTCCAAGTCCAGCACGACCGGCTTAATGACTCGTCCCCGCGGCTTAAGCGGGATGCCATAGTCGGTGGCGGTTTTCATCCCTTTTCACCCTCCTGGCCAGGCCGTGCCCCCATCTTTTGAACGTGTTCAAGCAGCTGTTGATGAGTCAGGCAGTTGTCCGGATCCAGGCTTTGCAATCTTCGGATCGCCTCTTGCTCGATTGCTTCGTCGATTGACGTTTCGGTGACATGGATGGCGGTATGCTCCACCGCGGATGGGGAGGTTTTCATCGGATCACTCCGTGGGCCAGTCGTCTCTCATGGCACGGCATTCAGGATTGCCCGCATCCATGGCCAAGACTGCAGTTTATCAACGGTATTTTTTAACGGAAAGCCGATGTGACCGTAGTGCTCTGGGTGGGGGAGCACAAATTTACCGGTGGGGTACACCCGTTCGGGCACTAAGGAAAAATGATTTTTAGATTGCAACGGCGAGCAGTAATTGACATTCTAATGGCATTTCTGGTAGCATTTTATCGAGCTTGATTGCTGCTTGCCGCCTGCGCTGATATTCAGTTCGGTGAAAGTGATCTGTAAATTTTTCTCCTTTTGTTTCTTTGCACGAAGCGATTGGTAATGCAGGCAGCCACGTTTGAGTTGTGCAAGGATACTTTCATGAAATCACCCTCCCTCTCTAAGCAGGACATCAAGACATTTGCACGCTCGGCTAAGAATTATCTCCGAGAAAAAGGTCATCAGGTTTGTTATGGCCATTGTTTGGAGTTGATCTCTCATCTTTTGGGATTTAATGAGTGGAATGCCGCATCTAAAAAGCTTCCGGAAATTGGTTACGAACTGAATTCAAATAACTCATTGAATGAGGATGAGTTAATAGTTCTCCCCGAAACGCTTCAGCGCATGTTTGATTTTCCAATAATCCCCGCAGGTAATTTATTCATTGAGCCTGGCAATTTGTGGGAAACAGCAAGGATTGCCATGTCAATGGATAGGTCTAGATTTTTGAATGGAATGGTTCGATTGTTACCCCGCGGTTCAGAGCAAGAACGCTATCCTTCTGAGTTGATGACACAAGAGACTGTGGCTGCATTTTTGTTGTTAAAAATGCGAGAGGCGTATGCGTTGGATGGTGTCGTTAAGGATTATGTTCCTGTGTATGGAATTGTTAGCATGGCTTACTTCTCTTCGCCTGAAAATGGGGTTCAGGTGAATTTATTTGTCCGCCCTAGAGGTGCGAGAAGAAATGTTGTGATGTTGTGATTTTCTTTTGAGTAAAACGTTGCATGCCATTCCAGTCAGAGTGGCATGCCTTAATTCGCATTAACAATGCGCTCCGGCGTTATGAGGCGACAATGGCAGGTAAGGGAATAAGCGTTCCAGCGGTTACTTATATTGAAACAATTATCAAGGGGTTTGATGACGCTCTCTTTCGGAATAACAAGGAGATTAATCCGCGAACCACTAGAGGTCGATTTCCCTCTATGGTTAGAGACCACGGATGGGTTGGTGCAGTAGAGCGCGTTATACTGATGGACCCAGTTGACGGCGGATCAGACTGGTTTATGAAACAGCTTGAAGTTGGTGCTGTCCAAGAATGGAGTTATGAAGCACTAGTCGTTAAGTACAATTCATATTTTTCTAAAGAAGTTGTTGAGCGCGCAAACGCACGACTGGCTCATTTTTTGAATAGCTAGAAAGTGCAGCCCCATTCATTGGGGTTGCATTCACTTCAATCATCCTGCCTCCGCGAGATATCCTTATCCGCATCCGCCAGCCCCTTGCATCAAGTCAGCATCAAATCTCACTGAATGCCGTCCACGATCTGCCAGAGGTACAGTGCTGGGTTTAGCCATTTGATCCAAGGTGACGAGCACACCTGCGCGTGCCGCTATGGCCGGATGGTGAGATGGCTTATCTGGCCGGCAGGGGGCTGACGGGCGTGCTGTTGCGGTGGAGTGGCTAGGAGGCCGGGCCTAGGCTTCCCATGGCAATTTGGCTCCTTGCGCCACCAGCCGGCCGCAATGCCTTGCCACGTCCAGCGCGCTTCGATTCGGATCGGCCACCGCAATACGGTTCAAGTTTTCCACCAGCCAGGTGCGGCGTTCCGCCAGATCCGGTCTGCTCAGCAAAATATGCTGAAGCGCTAACGCCATAGCCTTGGCGCCGCTGGCAGTGGCCTGGGATTGACCCAGGCTGTCAAAGGCTGAAAACAGGCCGCCTCTGGGTTTGCTCATGATCTGCCTCTTTCAAAACAAAAGCCCCACAAGAGTGGGGCTTTCAATCAGGCTTCAACCACTTCTCGAAGCAAGTCAGGGTGTTTGTCCAGCATCTTCAACAGCAAGATTGTTGATGTTGGCGGTTGAGTGACGCCACGCTCATACTCGCTGAACGCATTGACGCCGCCGCCAAAAATCTTGGCCGCCGCCGCCTGGGTCAGCTTGAGCTTTTGCCGGGTGGCCTTCACAAAGACGCGTATTTCCGCACGCTGACGCTGCACCAGTTCCTGTTGCGCGTCCATGTGGCGGCGCGAGCTGGCCTCGTCGGTGAACTCGATTTCGCCACAATGCGGGCAATGCCAGCCCGTCACCGCCGGCACCACCGCAGATAAATGTTTGTAGGAGACCGTGACATCCTTGGTTTCAAGAACCATCTCGGCCGCTTCGCAATTCAGGCATTGATGCGCCATGATGTTCTCCTTTACTCCTCGCACGCCTTGAACGAAATGACGATGGAGCCATCCGTGCGCAGCGTGAACTTGACGTAGGCCCGCCCGCATCGGGTCATGGGTTTGTACACGTCCTGCCATACGGTGTGGTCTAGATGGGTTGTCATCGACTTGTTGAAGTCCCGCCGGCCAATCGCCTGCACCACGGCCAAGGCTTCCGCTTCGCTTAGGCCCAACTCAACAAAACCGGCTCGTGCGGTTCTGGTGAAACAGAGCACGCCACGATCCCGCACCGCGGCCTTGATTTCATCCAATGAATAGTGAGCGGTGCGCTTTTCCATTTCTCAATACTAACGGAATCCGTTAGTTTTATCAATCCGCAATGCCGATTATGCTTACCATTACACTCGCGCCTCAGTCCTTACTGGGATGTGTCACCGCAAACCAGGTGTGATGTCGGTCCCGTAGCGCTAGCAGCTACTGGCCGCTGCCGGTGAAGGCTCTCCAATACTGATCTCTGTTCATTATTTATTCACCAAACTGTCAACGCCAAGTTCCTGGCGAATGGATTTGTCTATCCAACTCCATCATTGGTTGTAATTACACTTAAGTAGTTCCTGCTCTTGCTCATTAATATTTATGTACTATCTAGTATTAATGTATTGTGTTGAGCATTGGAGATGCATAATGTTCAAGCTGGATAATTTTTCCTTGGTGGCCAGGGTTTTGTTGATATTTTTTTTTGGAGTAGTGCTGCCACTTTTGTTTATGTATGGCACTTACACTCAAACAACTGAAGTGATTGCAAAGCTTTTAAAAACCGAATTGATCTCTCCCGAGAGGATTATGGCGACATCAAAAGGGTTCAACAAAGAATACAATGACTACATGATGTATTCGTGGTCACAAGCCCAACTGGTTAATCAAACTGTGGTTATGGCCAAATTACATATTAGGGCGGCCATAATCAGCATTGGACTTTCCTCTATGAGTATTGGCGTTATGTTCGTTGTTGTAGGGATAAATGATGGCGGAGGTAATTTAAGTGTTGGTGGAAGAGGCGTGTCATTTAGTTTAATCACCAATTCTACAGGTGCCATTGTTTTTACGATTGGAGCCATGATGGCAGCCGTGAGCGGACTTTACCCTATAAGATTAAGTACTGGAAGTTTGCCAGCCTTTAATGTTGCGACGCCATCCTTGCGGTCGGAGATTGCAAGAAAGCCCCATATTTCAATAGAGGACATGAAACAGGGGTGCGCAAATTATTACTTAGATGAATATAAGGATTGCTACATACAATTTTTGGAGGCCGGATTAAAGGAGGTTGAACAATGAGAGTTTGTTCTGTTCTATTATATTTGCTGCTGATTTCAAATTTTGCTTCAGCCGAAGAGTGCAGTATAAAGGAGTTGAAAAGATGTGGTGAAAGCGGTGAGGCTTGTAGTAAGTCTGGCAAATTTTCGATTTGTTATTATTCGGCCCGACCCAAACCCAACCCCACGCCAGACATACCGCAAATTGCGCTTCCCGGAAAAGGAATCGAAGGACCATCATCGGTTACTAAGAGAGACCATATCGATGGTTTCTCTAAGGGACCACCTCCTGCGGCATCTGTGCCACCAAATCGTAAGGAGATGTATGAGGAAATTAAACCGAAGTGACTTTTACTGTGCATCTTGTAGTCTATGGGTAGAACCCATTTTAAAAGGGGCACGAAAGAGTTGTAACTCTCTGAGTGCCCCTGGTATTTATATCTCAGGTTAATTGGGTGCCCTTGTCAGTAAGCCCCTTATAGCAAGTCAGCATCAAATCGCGCTGAATGCCGTCCACGATCTGCCTGGGGTACATCGAGCGCCAGGTGTTGTGAAGCCGGAGCGTGTCTTCGTTGATTCCATGATCTAGCTCTTGCTGCATGATCACCCTGTAGCTGCGCCAAGCGTGCCAATACAGCTGCTGTACTCGGCCCTCGCTGAAAATCACCGCGTCGTCAGGGAGAATGCGCCGGATGTCGGCGGCGGCATCTCCTTGAAGGGCAGGGGCGCCGGCAGCTTCCCGTTCTTTCGTCCAGTATTCCCACAGCACGTCGTCGCATTCGGCCTGGTACTGACGGATGCGCTCGCGCAACTCCGGCCGCACCTTGTTGGGGCTGATGGTGTAGAGCCATCCAGTCAACTTGCGGAGAGCGAGGCAAAGTGATTTCTGCTGACCGCCGAGGGAAGGTATTGCGATTTCCACAATCCCTGAAGAAAAGCGCTGCTTGAGCTTAGTAAACTGGGATGCCCAATTGAGCCCCATGCCTTCGGCTATGGGCTTCATGGGGGTATAGGCTTCGCCTGCGAGTTGGATGATATAAAGCGTGTTGCCGTGGAACGGCACGGAGAGCGTTTGCATGATCATGCTCCTGTGTTGCGGATAGCTCCACCAACACGCTTCCTACGGCGGGTTGGCAGACCGAACGGGGGTAGGAAACCGGACACAGGACCGGCCCAGCACAAGCTGGCCCCGCCCGGCCCGCCAGAAAATGGCATGCCAAGCGATGGACACAAAAAAACCGCTCTCGCGGCGGTGTCCGCCTGTGCTTCTCCGGGTTCCTACGCCCGCATCGCGTGATTTGTCCACGCGACGAAGCAAAGATAGCCCTGGAGCAGACGAAAGTCAAAAGTAGGATCAAGGACAAGACAGCAAGCTGAGGCCGCTGCATTTATTGCTGCATGACAAGGTGATAATCTATCGGCCTCTCAGATTGTGGAGGCAGGCATGAAACAGACCTTGTACGACTTCATCGGCGTTGGCCGATACGCTGCGGACGCCGAAGTGAAAGCGGCCATATTGAAGAAGGCCAATGTCCAAAAAGAAAGCGGCACTGCCAACCAGTTCGATATCTCCCTCCTGAAGCAGGCGTCGGAAATCTTGCTGAACCCGGACAAGCGCCGGAGCTACGACAGGTCGATGGAGGAGGGTGCCGCCCAGGCCGTTTCTACAAATGTCGCTCAGTCTTGGGTGGTGAATTATGGCGTCTTATTACTCTGTTTTCCAATTGCCATTGCATGCGGAATAACACTTCTAACTGCGGTTGTGATGATGCCCGCCTTTAAAATTCCATTGATTGTCGGGCTTTATTCTGTAATGACAGCAACAACAGGAATCCTGGCGGCATTAGAGACCAGTAAAAACAAAGCAAGAGACGATGGAGACGATAGTAAGTCCTTTGTTATTTTTCTTGGAGCATTAATCGTCTGGCCCATTTTCCTACCTATATATTTCTCACGAAGATCAGAGCAAGGGTTTCCTAGACAAACCAAGTCTGCATTGATTGCAGTGGTACTGACGGTTTTTAATTTTGGCTACCCACTCTATGTTGCCGCTAAGCAGCAAAAAGAATTGGAATTGCGAGTAGATCAAGCAAGACAGCGTAGCTCTGAAATATATAAGAAGAGCTACGAAGAAACCATGCGTCAATTAAATGATCTGGGCACGAACTGAAAGGGTGGCCATGACGGAGATTTATGAATCAGCATCAGATGCTTATTACGTAGCATTTTGCGACATCCTTGGTTTTGCAAGCCGAGTAAGTAATGACTTCGAGTCTACGCATGAGGCTTATGTGGCTCTGGCTAACAGCTGGTCGCAGCAAAGTAATTCAGAGATGGTATCTGTTTCAATGTTCTCTGATTCAATTATTCTCTCATGCCCAGTTCTCCCCCCGCTGATCTCTGCCGTAAGGATGCTATGGTTTCACGCACTCCAAAAAGATTTTATGATAAGAGGCTCGATTGCCAAGGGTAAACACTGGGAAAAAAGCCAAGGAAGAAACCTTTTTGTTGTTAGTGAGGCTTTGGTTAGGGCGGTGAAAATTGAACAAATGGTTGGGGTGCCAGCAGTTGTAATCGCTGATGATGTGGAAATTGAAGATGACCTGTGGGTTCTCTGTCGATTTCCGGTTGAAGGTGATCCGGCTCCAATACACGCTGGGTTGCTGTACTTTAGAGATAGAGTTTTGGTCAACCCATTTAATCTCATGTGGGGAACGTCTGCTGCTAATAGGGCAAGGCAGCTAATGGAGCAAAGCCCAAATCACAAAGACAAATATTTGTGGTTTCTTTCTCTGCATGAAGCTGTTTCAAATCATGAATTACTCATGCCCCCCGATGTTTCTGCCCGGCTTTTGGCCAAAGGAGATTTAGTCAAATTAGGAGAGGGCGGGTAAATGTGCGTCAACTTCACCCCACCCACTCACCGCCAGTTGTTGGACAGCTTCGGCCTGGACGCCACAGGCCTAGAGTGGCGCGCCGAAACTTGGCAGGACTACGCCGCCCCGATAATCACCGCCGACGGCCTGCTGTTGGCGTCTTACGGCTTCATCCCCAAGGCACATCTACCGCCTGGCGTGCGCCTGACAACGATGAACGCGCGCGCCGAAACGATAGGGGAGAAGCCAACGTATAAGGGCGCGTGGCGCAAGCGCCAACTTTGCCTGGTGCCGATGCAGGCTTTTTTCGAGCCATGCTACGAGACTGGCAAAGCGGTGCGCACTCGGATCAGCCGGGCCGACGGCGAGCTGTTCGCGGTGGCTGGCATGTGGCGGGAATGGCAGGAGCCGGATGGCTGCGTCTCGCATGCGTTCACGCAGATCACGATCAACGCAGACGAGCATCCACTGATGCGGCGCATGCACAAGCCAGGGGATGAAAAGCGCTCGCTGGTGATCCTGCCGCGCGAGCGGTACGGGGATTGGCTGGAGTGCCGCGAGCCGGAACTAGCGCGGGCGATGCTGGCGCCGTTCTCGGCTGATTTGATGTTAGTGGAAGCGGCTCCACTCAGGAAACCAACTTTGAATGGAGGATTGTAGTGGAGAGGATATGGGTTGGAATTATTGGGGGACTTCTCAGCATTAAGGATTTTTTTGAAGCTAGCTCCTGCTCGCCGCAGCTTCGTGAGTGGAAGTGCGCTTGGCGTAACTCCTGGATTTTATTGGTGTTCGGCCTTTTTCTATTGTTGATGGCATGGTTGCTTGCGCCTGGTGCTACTGAGCCTGAAATTAGTGCGCTTGTTAGGCGTTTGGTTGTAGGCGTATTTGCCATTTTTTCGATCGCCGCTCTCATAGCTAGTTTATGGCCACTCTTACGTTACTGGTGGTTGCATAGAAACGGAGATGCTTGAAGAATTTTATTTTGTTCCCGATTTGATTTTGTGGTGTGAAAATGTTTTAATGGCGCACCTGTATTCGTTTTGCATTGCATGTATGAGTAAAATATTTAAGAGCTTTCGCGCTAAGTTCACACTCTGGCATTTCTTGGTTGTTTTGATTTTTGCTTTCATGGTTCTGGTTTTGGCATTTTATTTTGCCAGCTTTCATGAAGGCTTGAGCAAGGAGAATGGTGACTGGGGAACTTTTGGTGATTTTTTTGGGGGCACTTTAAACCCCATTCTCACCTTTATTAGTATTGTTATTTTAGTAAAAACCATACGCTTGCAAATTGAAGAGCAGGACCGCTCAGCAGAGTTCCAAAAAAGCAGCGAGGAGAATTTTCAAAAACAATTGACGTTGCAGCAAGAAGAGTATAGCCGTTCGGTCAGGGCGCAAGAGGCTGCTGAGCAAAGTTTGCAGCTGCAGATTAAGACCCAAAAAGAACAACAGATTGAAAAGACATTTTTTTCCCTTTTGGAGCTTCATAATCAAACGCTTCATGCAGTATTTCCTGCTGACGAGGCACTTTCTCCAATCAAGTCGCTTAGAGCGAACCTCGAAAAAAAAACCAGCACCCCTTCCCAGTATGTTGTTAAATTGGTTCGCGATAAAAATGACATTTTTGGTCATTACTTTAGGTTGTTGTATCAATTGCTAAAATTTATTGCTATCAATTGCTCCGATGGAGCAGTTTCAGAGCAATTTAAGATATCTGAAATTGAAATGGCGCCAGTGACGACAAAAGAAAAGTCTTATGCAAATATAGTTAGATCTTTTTTGAGTTATGATGTCACTCAAATTCTTGCACTAAACTGCTTGTGTTTCGATGAGAGTGATTCGTTTTTGAAGTATATGAGATTGGTGGAGCGATATGAATTTTTGGAGCATATGCCTTTTTACGATGGCGTTGTTCCAGATGTTATATTATTCCGCATGAGCTATTATTATGACAAAAAAGCTTTTGGGTGTAGCCACTTTCTTTCATCTGTCGTTCAATCGCACCGATACTTAAATTCACTTGCTGATGAAAAAAGTTTTTTTGAGTATCAGAAGAATAAAAGAGCCCATCAATAATTTTGCTGCGACCTGTTAAATTGAAAATTAGCTATAGGGTAAGAGTCAGTTAATAAGTAGTAACTGGTCCAGACGCGTCGAGTAGCAAGGAGAGCGCAGATCCTGCCGCATTTGCCAACCCTCGGTCAGTTGCTCGGCCGCGGTGCGCAGCGTGCCACGCCCCCAATCTCGATTGATCTTGTCCATGGTAGCCATCAACCGCGCGCGGCGCGGGTCCGGTGGCGCGGCGAACAGGTCCGACTGCTGCACTCCTTCGTCGCCGATCTCCAGCAGCATGATGCCGGCCTTGTGATAGCGGAAGCCCGGCCGGTAGACGTGGCGCAGGCCGGCCAGCGCCGCCTTGGTGATCAGCAGCGTGTCGTTGCTGGGCTGGACCAGCGGCACCACGATATAGGGCCGGTATTGTGGCGTGTCGGCAAATGGACTGGTCATGATCTGGACCGCCACGAGCTTGGCCACGCTGCGCTGTTGGCGCAGCTTCTCAGCTCCGCGCGCGGCGTGATGCGCCACCGAGGCGGTGAGGGTGGCCAGGTCGGTGACCTTCTCGCTGAATGAGCGCGAGGCGATGATCTGTTGCTTCGCCGGCGCCACGTCTTCCAGCGCCAGGCAGGACACTCCGTTCAGCTCCTGCACGGTCCTTTCCACCACCACCGAGAACGCACGCTTGATCCGGCGTGGGTCAGCCTGCTTGAGCTGCAACGCGGTGATGATCCCCATGGCGGCCAGTTTTTCGGTCAGCCGGCCGCCGATGCCCCAGATGTCGCCGACAGGCATTTGCCCCATCAGCGCGTCGGCCTCGGCTGGGCTCAACCAATCCCAAGCGAACACGCCACCCCATTCGCTGCGCTTCTTTGCGACTCGGTTCGCCAGCTTGGCCAGCGTCTTCGACGTGCCGAAGCCGACACAGGTCGGAATGCCGACCCGCTGCAGCACCGCTTGGCGGATGCGGTGGCCGTGACTGTCCAGATCCGGCATGCCGTCCATGCCCAGGAAGCATTCGTCGATGGAATAAACCTCTTGGTCTGCGGCGAACTCGGACAGCACCCGCATCATTCTGTTGCTCATGTCGCCGTAGAGCGCGTAGTTCGAACTGAACACCGCCACGCGGTGCTTGCGGCACAGCGCCGCGACTTCGAAGTAGGGCCCGAACATTTTCAGGCCCAATTTTTTGGCCTCGGCGCTGGCCGCGACGACGCAGCCGTCGTTATTGCTCAGCACGACGATGGGCCGGCCGGCGAGGTCGGGACGGAATACCCGCTCGCAGGACGCATAGAAGCTGTTTCCGTCGACCAGGGCAAACATCAGCGAAACCTCTTCACACAGCCGCGCACCACGCCCCAGACCTCCAGTTCCTGGCCGTCAGCCAGGCGGAGAGGAGGGTAAGCGGGGTTCTCGGCGATCAGCGCGCAGCGGCCGCGCGTGTGGTGCAAGCGCTTGACGGTGAACTCCCCATCGACCACGGCAATAACGATGTCGCCATGATTCGCGGTCAGCCCCTTGTCCACCACCAGCAGGTCACCCTCGTTGATGCCGGCGCCGCTCATCGAGTCGCCGCGCACGCGCACCAGGAAGGTGGCAGGTGGGTCGGCAATCAGGTAGGCATCGAGGCTGATGGCGTCGTCGAGGTAGTCGTCGGCGGGAGAGGGAAAGCCGGCGCGCACCGGACACCCGGCGACAGGCAGCCATTGGCCGCCTGGCCGGCATGAATGAATTGTCATGTAAAGATGGGGTAAATTGAATGTGTACGAATTCAAATTACACCATGGAATGCAAAAGATAAAGACGAGTTAGTAGGATTTTTCCAGAGGTGTCGATTCATCCCAAAGCCTTGCCCACTCTAGCGCATAGCGTGATGCCAGCGGCTTTGCATTCCAGATCACCAGAACGTTTTCCGCATTTTTGCTGGCGGCCGCGGCGCTGTAGTTGAAGCTGCCGGTTTGGACGTGCAGGCCATCAATCACCATGAACTTGTGATGCATGATCGAGTATTTGCCATTCAGTCGGACCGGAACGCCTTGGTTGGCCAGAAAAGTCGTGGCGCTGTAGCTCTGGCCATTGCTTTTCTCGTCAGCGACCACCTGGACGGTGACGCCTCTTTGGTGCGCCTCTAACAGAGAGGTGGCTACCGGCTTGCTTGAGAATGAGTAGGCGGCGACTTGGATGGAGGTGTTGGCGCTGTTAATGCTGCGCAGGATGAGGTCCTGGCTGCCGCCTTTCGGCGAAAAGCCGACTTCGTAGCTGGCGCCTGATGGCATGGACTCGGAGTAGGCCGCTCCGGATAGGAGAGCACAGACGAAGAGGAGGGAGAGTCTGGGGAGTGTCATGGCATCGATTCCTTGAGCTGAGGGTGTCAGCGGACCGTACCATGTGGTCGCGCCATGGCCCACTCAGCGTGGACTTGCGGCAGGCGCCGCCGGCGCGAGTGTCAGTTTTCGGCACGCCGTGTGTCGAGATAGTCGGCGACGGGGGAGGGAAAGCCGGCGCGTACAGGAGCGGCGGCGACGGGCAGCCGCAGGCCGCCGGCGGCTGGCCGGCTGGGTGGGCATGAGGTCATGGTCTTGAAATTTGAATACGTACAAATTCAAATTAGACCATGCCCGGGAGGATATCAAAATAGCTTTACAGCATGCCATTTCACTGGCGGTGATCGCCACTTGCCCAATCTACAATGCCGGAACCTAGTCCAGACGCTTGGCCATTTCAGACGCGTGCTCGTTGTAGTAGATCATCAGGCTGTTCAAGTCCCGATGCCCAATCATCCGTGCTAAATCAAGCACGTCCAGTTTTTTAGCCAGCCTGGAGATCGCCTCGTGCCGCGTATCATGGAAGTTGACCGAAGCCAGCTCCGGATGGAGTTTTCCGGCGGCATCACGAAACTTCCTCCAGATAGCATCTCTGTTGGCTGCCGACACGCCAAAAACAAACCCATCGGAAGAGGGGAGAAGCAGCGACAGTATCTGTACCGCTGTAGTAGATAGCGGCACGTCTCGCGCATCGCTGTTTTTGGAAATGGGGATATGCACAAACCGCTGCTCAAGATTAACGGCATCAGCTGTCAGGTTCATGATTTCGCCTGACCGCATGCCTGTCTCGATAGCAAACAAGAAGGCCAGGGCAACCTTGTGCCGCTGAAGCTTTGGCACGTCCCAGCGCGAATAACCTAGACCTTCGATCAGGAGGTCCGCCATTTTATCGGTGATGCGCTGGACACGCGGCGGCGGGTCATCAGGCCGGCGGACATCTGTGACAGGGCTGCTAGAGCAGTAGCGCCATTCGCTCCGGGCATGATGGAAAATCGCGGAGATCAGGTTGAAGTCTCGAGTGACCGTCGATGTTTTGACTACCTTCAAACGCTTGTCACGCCATGCCTTTAAGTCTTCAGGGGTAACCTTGTCTATCTTCTTCCCAACAAAATCAAACTCGCGCAGATACAGGTTGATCCGTTTCGTCTCCCACGAGCCCCCGCGCTTTGTCGGGCATACCTCATCACGGTATTTGGCGAGAACGCTGGCCAGGGTCAAGCTATCGGCGATTGCCTTGACTTTGCCGGCAAGGATATCGGCTTCCATCTGCGTCGCCCAAGCAACAGCCTGAGCTTTCGTGTCGAAAGTAGCGGACTCTCGAACCCCTTGCTTCACGACTTCAGCGCGCCATCCAGCGCCGCGTTTTCTGTATGTGGCCATGGCGTAATTTTTGGCGTAATGACAAGGCAAAATTTTACGCCAAACCAGAAAATTACGCCAAAATCGCAAGAGGTAGTTTGCCTTGAAATGGCCTGAAAGCCTTTCCAGTAAAGGATTTTACAAACTTGCAGCAACATTTAAAAAGTCGATTCGATTCCTGCCGCCGGCACCAATTCAGATCAAGGCGCTACAATATGTAGCGCCTTTTTCGTTATCTCCTCCAGCTCCCCAGTCAGGTTGACCTGTGACGTTTTTGTACCGTTGTGGACGGCGGAAACAATCAGCGTATCGATGACATCCGTGTGGCCTCGTAAATGCTCCGGGGGCAAGTGCGCATAGCGCTACACCATATCTATAGAATGCCAAACGAGAGAATGGCGTAGCTACCGCGTCGTGAAGTATGTATGGCCATGGCACCGGTGCTGGCTCGATCTACCGGGCGTTCACGTCGCAGGGCGCCATGTTGTCCGTCGGCGCTGGCCCGGCTCAGGACCACATGGCGCGGTGCGAACAGCACCATGCCAACGCGAACGAGAAAGGGCGGTGATGGACATGCCATTGCTTGGGCCTGGCGCGCCGCTTGGCAAGGGTCGCTCACCGTGGCGGGATGCTGGTAGGGAGGGGCAGCAATGACCGAAGCAGCGGCCGCATTGGCGCAGTGGGGGAAGTGGCTGAACGACAGTGGGAGCTGGCGCGGCATCACGCCATCGATCGAGGGGCGCTACGCCAATGACCCCGAGCGCTATCGGTTCGCCGAGGACAAGGACACGGCGCGCCGGCGCGGCGAGGTCCGCTATAACCCGCTGATCGCCGGCCAGGTGGAGCGGGTGGTGAACCAGCTTGCCCAGGGCGAAAGGGCGGTGCTCCGCGCGCGGCATGTCCATTACCCGCACCTGGCGGACGAGGATATCGCGCGGCGGCTGGCGATGAGCGCCAAGGCGTTTGATGGGGCGCTGCTGCAGGCGACGGTGCGCTTTGGCCGTGCCTGGCGCCGGCAGTACCAGGAGGTGGCCTAGCATGCGACGACCACGCGGACAGGGGCTGGCTTCGAAGATCTGCGATGTGTTGGCAGACGCGCCACGGCCGATGTTCTTGGGGGAAATCGAGGCGGCGTTGGACTTCCAGTATGGTGGGGCCGAGATTATGTCGGTGTTGGTGAAGTTGCAGCGCACAGGGAAAGTAATAACGGAAAAGAGGGGGAGATTTGGTCCCGGCCGGCGAATGGCGAATGCCTATGGTCTTGCGCTCATGCCGCTTGAAGGCGGCGGATAGGCAGGCTCTCTCACTGGCAAGGGCCTGTGATCCGCCAGGTCGGTTTGATGTGCCTGCCAAACTCGACCGGGAGCGAATGCTCCCGGTCGAACAGGCGAAGAGAGCCGAATTTACTTCTTAATCCAAGCTTGCGACCAATTTATGCCCTTTCCAGGCTCGTAGTGGCGCATCTGAGTATCGGTTTTAATCGTGCACCAACCGGTATGCGGCGCAGGCTTACATTCAAACACGCCACCTGCATTGCTGACACGATCACCGGCCTTGTACGTGACATTTCGTTGGAACGCAGGAACTTCACTACCACCACTCTCTTTCGGTTTAATGGTCATCGTGTGAGTCGCACGATGGTCTTTACCGTTTGCCGGGTCTTTTACAGTTAAAGTTACTGTATAGACCGTCTCATTTTGGACCTCAGGCGCCGTAAAGCTGACCGTATTGGCGTTAGTCTGCCCCATATTCAGCGTCGGCGATGCCGTCCACTGATAGTTAAGTGCACCGTTGTACCCGGTTGAACTGCTGCCATTCAGGCGAATGCTCTGCCCAGCGGTATAACTAGCCTGACCACCGCTAATTCGGGCGACCGGCGCGGCGGGGTCTTTATCTTTCTTAACGGTTACCGTATGGCTCGTTTCATGTTTCTTATTCAACTGATCGGTGACGGCCAACTTAATCGTATAGGTCTGGCCGTCTTGGGCACTGGCGGGTACCGTAACCTGAACCTTTTGAGCGGTGTTATTCGGCTGGAACGTCAGACCATGGGGATTGCTCCACAAGTATTTTAGCGAGCTACCAGTAGACTGCTCGGCAGACAGCGCAAGTGTTTCCCCGGCTTTGACCGTGGTTTTGCTACTGATATTGGCTTGGGGTGGCGTATAAGCGCCATCTGATTTTACCTGTAAGGTATGGATGGCCGTTTCGGTACGCCCTTTGCTGTCAGTGACGGTAAGCTTAACTTGGTGCTTGCCTAACGGGGTATTCATGCTTGCGATGACCACCAATTTGTCATGGTTTGGCAATAGCATTAACTGGCTGTTGTTTTCCCATTTATACGTCAGTTTATCCCCGGTGGAACCTTCTGCACTTAGGATGCTGCCCTGCGCGCCCTGCAGAAGTTCAGCCGGACCGGAGATTACAGCGGTGGGGGGCGTTGAAGGGTCGCCGCCACCGCTATTGCCATTCCCTGGGGTGGTATTGTAAATACTCATCAGATAATTATTCACCAACTGACCATCCACGTGAGCCTTGAGGCCGATCCAGGATTTATGCGGCCCTTGAGATGGCAGCTTCGGGTTGTCGCTCTCAACATACATTACATTCAACGTTTTGCTGCCGGTGACTGCCTGCTGAAGATTATGCGACTGACCATTAATGTTTTGGCTGACGCGATAAACGATCTCATAGGTTTTCCCGGTTTGGATGTCTTGCGAGGCGGCGGCTATTTTTGAATGGGTTTGCTCATGCGCCAGCCAGCGTCCGGATAAGGGTTCGAAAGTCCGCGTATCGGTAAAGCGTGGACCCGTAATTGGAAGCTGCTGCTGGCGGATGATAAATGGTGTCACTCTGAGTGTGCCCAGGCCAATGACGGCCTGGTTTTGTTGCGCACTGACATAAGGTTGCATGGCCTTCCACAGACTTTCCGCGGTTGCCGAGACATTTCCATTTCTACCGGTGCCCCAATGCACACCAACCACTTTGCCGCTGCTTTGTGACAACACGGGACTACCCGATGCGCCTACCTGGGTATCGCAGTTATGAGAAATCGAGGATGTATTTGAGATTACTTTACAACTGGCGTTCGCCTTTTTATAAGCAATCGACTGCAATGTAGAGTCACTGCCGTCCGGACGCTTAATTATGCCATGCTGTGGAATATACAGTGCTGTATTGCGGGCCGGTATCTTATTGTCTAGTTCCAGGCCGCCAAACAGGTATTTTACCTTGGCGTGCTCATAGTCGAACGCATCAAGTGTAAACAAGGTATAGTCTTCTGGGCCGGATGGGCGTCCCGTCACCAGTAGTTTGTCTGGCTTGATTTTGAGTACGTTACCGGGCTCAATATATTCGCAGCTGGGAGTAATGTAATGAAAGTTCACTTCTCCATTATTGCGTAGATCTTGCTGATCATTCACTACATGGTTATTAGTGACCATAAAGTTGTCATTGCCCAAGGCCCAAGTGCTTCCCCTGTTACGACCTATATCCATATAGCCCGTGGCCAAGCTGCCGTGATTCCAGCTGGGATTTTTGGCTGTTACACATGGTGAAAGCTCGCGCTCGTCATTCGAGATATTTCTTCTGGTATCTGTGGGCGGGCTTTCCCAGTACTCCAGAGTAACCGCATCCTGCTGTCTCGGCGTCGCCCCTTCGGGATACACTACGCGGATACGGGCGTATTCGCCACTAATGGACAACGGTGCGAATAACTTACCTGCAGCCAATTGGCCAAAATCTTTCTGTCCATACAGGTACACTTCTTTTTGTTCTGGGTCGGACACCTCAATATAGGCTTGTGGGGGTAGGTTGATGATGGAAAAATAAGGCTTAACCGATTCAACGCCGCGGGCGCCAATGGTGGTTTCGGCGACATAAGGGCCGGACTGGGCACTTCTGCCTGCTTGCAGTAATGCCTGCCGTGTGCCGTGCTGCTGCATTTTCTGCGTGGCGACTTCAGTCTGAGTGGTGAGCGCCGGGCGGGAATGGGCTTGGGCCAATACGGTGGTTGACATCAGGGCGCCGACCAAAAGTTTTAATTTAAATAGAGAATTAGTCATGTCTATTTTCAAGGAGATTGAGCAAGGTGTATTCACTAAACGTGAGCAAAAAGCGCGGGCGTGTTGGGTGAAACAAGCCGCTATGGCACCCTGCTGGCGACTCACGCTATGAATGGATGGGGATAATAGAGTGCTTCAGGAATCTGATCGATAATGCTAAAAGAATTATCAATAGAATATATAGACCTGTCGCGGGCTGGTAGGCATCCTTAAGGCCCGCTAACAAAGGCCCTTGATGCCAGATGGGTGCGGCCGCATCAAGCGAGGATGAAATGGAAGTCGTAAGCCAGATATTCTGGATGAGTAAGTTTGGTCGGGATGCTCTGGAGAAAGAGCTCCGTAAAAGGTTTGAAAAGCTAATAGAAAGCATTCAACCAAGAGAGTTTCATCATGCAGGAGAGGGGCTTAAAGGTAATAAGACACGAGGAAATTCAGAGGATTTATGTGGTTTAGTGGGCTCAGATATCAATAGGCGTCTTGCTGTAGAATATTTTAAAGTAATATTTGCTGAAGTTGAAAATCTAAAATAAATATATTTTTTGTAGAGTATTTATTTTTGAAGTGGGTTCAATATTGTTGGCAGAGTGTATTACAATCGAACTTCGCCTAGTGGCGCATTACCAACGCTTCATCCGACGTTGGCCGCTCGCGAGAGTAGCGAAATCGGATGACCTACTGCATTACAAAGCCCCCATCTGGGGGCTTTTTTTATCCGTTTAGCAAGCAGTTTGCATAGAAGCAAAGCTGCCAGATATCAAGGCAGGACTGGCTGAAAGGCTAGGGCGGTTGTTATGGCCGATAGTACAGGCATGAGCCTAGATACATTTGTGACAAATGCATAATATACTAGTGCTGCAAGATGCTTCATCTTACTTAAACTGTATTAATTTCAAGGAGTTGACATGGCATACGCTCAATGGGTAGCTATCACCATTATTCCTGATAACTACACAGTTACGATTAGAAATGTTGCGCACTCTTGGGGAAAATTCTATTCCAATGGGAATAAAGACGAAGAGATCCAGCCGAGTCAAATCGAAGGCACTACGGTCACCCAGGACCAGACTTACACCATCTATGCATGTGGCCGTGAGAATGCCTCTTCCGGCACCGAAGGTTCTTTCGACATCTATGATGGCAATACCAAGGTAGGGACTTACACTTGGGATTGCCCGTGGGGTTCCAAGACCAACAGTTCTGACTTCAGTCCCTCTGGCTCTGAACCCCCATACAACCGCTATATGACTGAACAATACGGGGCCAACCTGGATAGCGGCGCCTTGGGCAACGTCAGTCTGGAAACCTTGAAGAAACGTCGCCAACAGCATGATTAAGTTCTTGAAGTAGGACGCAACGATAGAAAAAGCGCCGCTCATCCCAAAGGTGAGCGGCGCTTTGTTTAAGCCATCCTACGACAACGCATCAAGCCAGACACCGCGCCAATTCCTCGCCTATCCTTCGCATCGGCTCCGGATCGCTCATGCCGAAGTGGTCGCAGTCCAGCTCTACGCACTCCAGCGTGCCGCCGAGATAGGGCCGCCAATCTTCCGGCTTGGGCGCGTCTTCCGGGTGGACGCCGGCGCGGAACAGCAGCACGTCGCCGTCGTAAGGCGGGGTTTGGCTATCGCGGAACAATTGCATGCCGTGCATGCCCAGCCGTTCCAGCGCGCCGGGCTGGATGCTCAGCAGCGGCGTGAATTCCTGGCCTTCGCTGGCCGGCTGTCCCGCCAGCGCCAGTGATCCGGGATCGCAGCACCTCGGCCAAGCGCGAGCGCATCGCCGTCGCTGAGGAAGGTGGCCAGGGTATAGCCGCCGCCGGCCAGCGGCAGGCCCACCACCGCAGCCTCGCGCATCTCCGGGCAGGCCAGCATAGAGGAGCCCGCTGGGAGGCGAGCTCGCTTGGGGATTCATTGGTAACTGGGGTTTGTATTTATTCTCTAAAGCTTTTGGCCCTCGGCGCGGCCGTAAACGCTGAGTCTTCTTTGAGTGCTCCATTTTGATTTCCCCATACCGTGGAGATTCCGTCCACTGTGCCCTCCCATTCATTCCATGTCTCAAATGTCTCCTCACGGGGGCCTGAAAATATTTTATTTATAACCATGCCCGAGGGATCAAATGAAACATGAAAGTGTTCCGTGTGTATCTTTACTCCCGACATGGATAGCTGCTGAAGCTGACCTAGCCCAGTATACCTTGCTATGGTAAACGCAAATGATTTTTTGCGGTTCTTATGTGCCGGGTTTGAGTTGTATTCTACATCCACATTGGTTTCGTAACATTTCCTGAGGTAGTAAGGGCCCACATCAAAGAATAAATTATTTATTAATGCCATTTGCTCTTCTGACATATTGTTCTTTGAGTTTTTTTTGGACTTCTTGTTAGTGCTTCCAATTTTGATAGTGAACATTCACTTCCTCTTTTCCTGTTTTGGATCTATCGATAGGCATCCATTCTAACGTCATTTATATTGAAGGTGTTCCTGATCTGATCATCAAGGCAGCTGAACATTCAGGGGCGGCGATCCCGTTGCTCAGGAAGATGATGGAGCCGATTACGGCGTTAACTTGATTCGACGATGTCGGGGGGGGGCGAGAGTCTAATTTTCCGGCTTTAGGCAAGCTTACAAAATCGGCTGCAATAACTTCTAGAGCTTCCAGTTGAAAAATTTTCGCTTTATCACTAGTAAGGAAGCTTGTTTGACTCATTGTTCTTTTAAATCAAGCTTCTCTTAAAAATAATACACACAATATTTTGTTATTGCAGATTGACGAGAAAAATACCCGGTTTTTTGGGATGAAATATTGCGCTTAATTGGGGTGCGTTGCTGTTTCAAAAGCCACTTGGCGGCATTTGATTGGCATTTCTCATCCTCTGATTTGCATAGAATGGCTCCGCGTTTTTCTTCCCAGCGAGGGATTTTGCTCACGCCATGAGGTAGCATGTTTGGCATTGCTGGAAGCGCAACAGTCTTGGTGTCTGCAAAAAATGGAATGATTGCAACCTCAGGCCAGCCGCCACTTACCCAAGCAAGATTTTCTATTCCATTTCTTCGTGCGTCGCGAGCAATCTCTTTGGCGATGCCCTCATCATTTGTGTAATAGTTTTCATCCAATGAATAATCTTGCCAAACAAGATAAGATACTGAAATGGCAGTAGCAAAAACCCAAAAAATTGGAACGAATTTTTCTAATTTTTTCAATCTAATATTATTTAACTTGACTGGTCTTGCAAGCCAAAACAATGGATAAATAAATGCCAAAGGAATTGCCCAGTGTATTGCAAGTTTCACATAGCCAGTCGCCGCAAAAAGCAATGTGATGACTAGGGGTGTAATTGTTATCCAGAATAGTCTGTCATTTTTGCTTGCCAGTTGGAGAGTGTTTCGGCTTGAAGAGAGAAAACCATCGCTCTCGCTGATCCAAAGCATTATTAACCAGGAAAAACCAGCATACAATAAGGGGGATATGGAGAATGATATCAAATGCAGTACGTCGACAGTGGCACTTGCATTGCGACCAATATAATTTAGAGTGGCTCCGCTCGCTTGAATAAACCATAAGACATGAGGCGACATGGTTGTACTGAATGTCGCAAGTGATATCCAAGGGCTTATTGATAGCAGCCATTTTCGACCTTCTATCGTCATTGCTGCGGCTATGAAAATTGATAATAGTAGAACACCTGTGTAGTACTTTCCGAGCATGCCTAAAGTTGCAAATAGACCAAGGCAAAGTGCATCAACAATCTTTCCGGAGCGAACCCCTTTTTCAAAGAAGTAAACAATCCACGGCCAAATAGGTAAAAGAACAGAGTTTGCATTGAATTTAAAGGCCAATGTACTGAAGGGCAGTGTCAGGCTAAGCAATATGAGCATTGTTAGTTGCTGATCAGCGCGAAGCCATAGTTTGGCCAACCACATACCCCCCCACATGGCTAGTGCTAGGTTTGCTGCGCAAAGAAGATAGGCATAAAGATGGCTGTGAGGGAAAATGGAAAACCACAAATTGGAAACCCATCCACTTAAAGGAGGGTGTTTGAATGTTCCCCATTCAAAGTTGGGCGTGAATGCGAATGCCTCAATCATGTCTCCATATGGATCTAGCACTGGGAATGCTACGACGTTCAATAGGAACCATATTATTGAGTTGCATAAAATAAATAGGGCTGGGCGTGCTTTAAAAAAAGCCATAAGCTTCATTTAAATGAATCCTTGCTTTCGGATAACGCAGGATTTTATTAATGATTGGCGAAGTAATGGTTGCGTTTTTGTGTAGATTGTGTGGATTTTGATTTTTATATGATGAAGGCAGTGGGGCTGACAGGCGTTAGGTATTTAGGGTTGCCCGATAGCTAACGCTACTGACACAACGGCGCTAACACGATTAAATTGATTGGAGTCGGGTCAGCATCGATGGAGTAATTGATATATCTGGCAATGGCTCAACTCGAGCATTGAGCGGCACGACAACGACATTGAGGCGGCATGCGAAAGCAAGCATGCAGGTGGGCTACTGAGGCGGCAGGGGGCGGGGAAGCCGGCTTCTTCCCTGTGCAGCTTTCGGATGGACTGAGATAGCAGGTGCGGGTCCTGATGGTCGTAGATAGATCAGCGCGCTGCCGGCAGTTCACGCCCCTCGTGGCGCCATGTTCTGTGGGCTAGGGCGCTGGTTGCTTGGCTATTTTTGGCCGGTGGCACTATAGGGCAATGACCGTCCACGAACTGCCGAGGAGCATATGGCCCGTGTGCGCCGCTGGCGGCCATGACTTGAGAGTCAACATGCTAGCTATCCCCGCACAAAAGGCTCAAAATCCAGGCTGATCGCCATGATTCGAGAGCCATTGCCATGGTCCACTTCATGTATTTCAATCAGCTGCCCACCAAGGACCGGGATGCGATCAAATCCGCGTTGATGGGCAAGGGCTTGGATCCTGACGATTTTGCGTTTGCAATCAGCCTGCCCAGGAGCTGGACTGAAAACCTCAAGCATGAAGAGATTAGAGTGTTTCAGCTTTCAACAGACAAGAGCCTGCATCTGAGTGCCTTGCCGGTGGCCTGGACCGAGGCGTTTAAAGAGGCGCTCGCCAGCGGCTATTTTGATTGACGGTGCCAGTAGCGCATCAAACCACTTCTTTTCGACGAGCATCTTGAAAACCCACCCCATATGGCCATCCTAATCTTTGCGCTGATTCTCCTGGCCGCCCCCATCTTCTGGCAGATAGCGTTGCTGGTTCTATGGAGGCGCGGCGGTCGGCCGGTTGCGCGCATCTTGTTGGTACAAGCGGCCACTCCCATTGTCTATTTCTGCTTTTCTGCAGCGCTTGATCCCGACCGTCTCGCATTGCTGCAAACCGGCCTAGGGCCAATGATGGATGCGCTTGTCAGTCTGGCCGCATCCGGCTGCGGCTATTTGGCGACGGCGATTACAATCGGCTTCGTCATCATGGCCTGGCGCAGGAGAAACCGGCAATTGCTGACCGCCGCCAGGCTGGATGGAAGGCCCTGAGCCACGGCAGGCTAATTGGCAGCGTCGTCGCGTAACCATGCCACCGTGTGATTCAGCAATTGATAGGCGATTGAAATCGGCGTCGGCGTTTGCGGTAGGGCATCGATATCGAACCAGCCGGCGTCTTCGATCTCGCCTTCCTGCGGCGTGATCTCGCCGCTGTCGTACTCGGCGGTAAAGCCGAGCATCAAGGAGTGGGGGAAGGGCCAGGATTGCGAACAGACATAGCGCAGATTCTTGATGCGCACGCCCACCTCTTCAAATGCTTCGCGGTGCACGCACTCCTCCAAGGTTTCGCCGGGCTCGACAAAGCCGGCCAACGCACTGTACACGCCGGGGACGAAATGAGGGCTGCGCGCCAGCAGCAGCTGTCGGCCACGATGGATCACCACCATCATCGCGGGTGACAGCTTGGGGTAGTAGAGCTGGCCGCAACTGGAACAGCGCTTGCCGCTATCGTCCAAGCGCTGTAGCAACGGTCCAGCACAGCGGCCACAATAGCGGTGGGTGCGTTGGAACTGACGGATCTGCGCGGCGCGGGCGATGGCGGGCGTCAGCCCAGAGGGCAGACTGAGCAGCGCCGGCCGCAAGGGCAGCCATTCGCATCCGGCAGGCGGCGCGCCCACCAGTTCCGCCAAGTAGAGATTGTGGCCGTCGTGCACGCCGATGAACAAGATCTGGGACAAGGGCCAGCCGCCGGCGCGGCCGTCCGGCAGCGCCCGTTCCAGCAGCAGGATCTTCTGGCCGTCGAAAATGCAGTAGCGCGCCGGCAACGCGGCATCGGGCAGGGCGGGGAGCTCAAAGGGCATGGCGACAATAGTCAAATGGCTGAGCCGCTCAGTTTACGCCCACTCCCGGTGCCGCGTACATCCAGTGTTCGCTTTGCTGTCGCACCACTTCGGACAAGGAGCCGCTGCCGTCGAACACTTGACGCAGCCAGGCGCTGTCGGACTGGCGCTTCAGCACCCGCTGGCGCAGAGCGGCCAACTGTGCCTGATTGCCCAGCGCCTCGGCTTGCGGCTGCAATTGATTCAAGGTATTGAGCAAATCCTCCTGCAGTCCAACCTGGCTATTGTTGCCCGCGTCCACCAGCATGCCATCGAAACCGAAGCGGCAGGCCTGGAAACGGTTATAGCTATAGGTCAGGTAATGTTCCTGGCACACTTCATCCTGGCTTTCTCCCAGGCAACGATGCGCCAGCATCTGCGCATAAGCGGCGAGCAGTACCGGCGTCTCCACCGATAGCGGCGTGTCGCAGATGCGGATTTCCACGGTGCCATATTCCGGTTTCGGCCGGATGTCCCAGTAAAAATCCTTCATGCTGGCGACGATGCCCAGATTGGCCATACGGTGGAAGTAGTCGTTGAACTGGGACCAGCTGTTGACGCAGGGCATGCAGCCGGATAAGGGGAAGGCGTTGACGCTGGTCAGGCGCGAGGTTTGGAACAAGGTGTCCACGCCCTGGTAAAACGGCGAGGAGGCGGACAGCGCGATGAAGTGCGGGATATAGCGTGCCAGATAATGAGTCAGCCGCACCGCGCTGTCACCGTCCGGGCAGCCGATGTGGATGTGCTGACCGTAGACGGTGAATTGCTTGGCCAGATAGCCATATAGCTCGGACACCAAGTGGTAGCGCTCCTTGGGATAGATGCGCTGTTCGTCCCAGTGCTGGAACGGATGCGAACCGCCACCGGCCAGGCCCAGGTTCAGTTTGCGCGCGCTACTGACCAGCAGCGCGCGGATGGCCAGGATTTCTTCCAGCATGGCGTTGACGTCACTATGCACCGCGGTGCCTATCTCTATCATGCCCTGGGTGATTTCCGGCTTGATGTCGAAGCCATGTTGTTGGCGGTTCACCTGCAGCAGCAGATCGTCCGAGCCGCGGGTCAGGTTGTAGTCGCGGCGGTTGAGGATCATCAGCTCCAGTTCCACCCCCAAGGTCAGCGGCTGGCTGTTCGTGAATTCCAGCATATTCTCACTCCTGCGGCCGGGTTTCGCCGGCCAGCTTCAGGGCCAGCCGGGTCAGTACCGGCGCGCACAATTCGTTGATCACTAGGATGGACATCATCGCGCCGCTGAAACTGGAAGCGGCCGCGCCCAGGGACACCGCGCCCAGGCTCATCAGCAGCGCGGTGCCGCCGGACCAGGAATTGAGCGCCAGGCCCAGGCAAGCACCATGGCGCTTGGGCAAGCCATTGGCGCCGGCGGCCAGCCACCAGATCAGCATCGCCAACGCGGTGCGCAGCGCCAGGCAGGCCAGTGCCAGCGGCCAGAACTCGGCCAACGATTGCGGCGCCAGCTGAGCGCCGGCGGCAACGAAGAAGGCCACGGTGAAAATCTGCGCCGACGACATCACGCCGCGCTCGGTCACGGTGTGGCCGTGCTTGAGATTGCGAGTGGCGAGGCCGGCCACCAGCAAGGCCAGCGAGGGCAACACCTGCAGCATGTCGGCCACGCCGACCACCAGCGCGATCAGGCCCAGCAGCATGACTTTCTGCGATTCACGCTGTCGCCCCCCCAGCCAACGGTTGAGCTGTATCGCCGCCAGGCCGGCCACCAAGCCCAGGCCACAGGATGCCAGCGTCAGCCAGCCGGGGAGCAGGATGCCGCTTTCCACTCCGCTATTGCCGGACAAATGCCCATATGACAGGGCCAGCGCGAAGCAGGGCAGGGCCACCAGATTGGACAGCGCGGTGGCCACCAACAGGCGCTCGCTGACCTGGCCGTCGGCATTGGACTCCCTGACGATTTCCAGCGTCATCACCGGCGATGTGGCCACGCCCAGCGCCGCCAGCATCAGGCTGGCGGCCAGGCCGAAACCAAACAGCTGCAGAACGGCGAACAGGCCCAGCAAGGTCAGCAGGCAATAGAGCAGGGTGGTCAGCAGCAGGGTGCGCTCCACTCGCAGCCAGCGCAAGTCCACGCGGCGGCCGGCCTCGAACAATGCGATGCCCAGGGCGAGATGCACGAAAATGGAGGCTTGCTGCAAAAGCTGCTCGTTCAGCAGCCTCAAGCTGTGCGGGCCTATCAGCAGACCAGTCAGCACATAGCCGACGATGGCGGGCAGGCGCGCCACCCGCACTGCGATCTGGCCGCCAATCACCCCTAGCGCCAGCAAGATGCCGAATGCCGCCAAAGGATTGAGCGCCAGCGTTGGCCAAGGCAGGCTCATGATTTGTTTCCCCCGTTTGTTTTATGAATTCTGACTGAGGCGCCAGCCCTTGGCGGCGCGGCGAAAGCGGAACGTTGACGTCTTGCGACGGAGCAGACGGGGCGCGCATTGAAATGCGTGGAATCGCCCTCAAAATATGAGAGACGACAAAACGGAACGAGAGTTCATGGTGATCGACTGGATTCGCCGCGTGCTGGCCGGCAAGACCGCACCGGAAACCGAGGCCGCGTTGCGCGAGCAACTGGCGCGGATGCCGCTGCTGGCGGGATTGGATCAGGAGGAAGGGCGGCGGCTGAGCGAGCTGGCCGGCTGGGTGTTGCGCGGCAAGAATTTCTCCGGCCAGGACGGGGCGCGGCTCAGTCCGCGCGCCTGCGCCAGCGTGGCGTTGCAGATGGCGCTGCCGGCGATGAACCTGGGCAAGGAGGCGTTGGAAGGCTGGAGCGATGTGGTGCTTTATCCATCGCCGTTTGTCGCGCGGGATATCTGGATGGACGGCATAGGCTTGCAGCACGAGAGCGAGAGCGTGTTGATAGGCCAGGCGCGCCAGGACGGTCCGGTGATTCTGTCCTTGCCGGACGCGCGCGCATCGGAGCAACTGGACGGCTGGAACGTGGTGATCCACGAAATCGCCCACAAGCTGGACATGCTCAACGGCATTGCCAATGGTTCGCCGCCGCTGCACAAGGGCATGAACCAGACGCAGTGGAGCCGCGTCTGGTCGCAAGGATATCGGCAGCTCTGCCGCATGCTGGACCGCGGCGTAGATCCCGGCTGGCTGGATCCGTATGCGGCGGAAAACCCCGCCGAATATTTCGCCGTGCTCAGCGAGGCCTTTTTCGAGTTGCCTCATCATCTGCGGCTGGATCTGCCCGAGATCTACGAGCAACTCAAGCTATTTTACCGCCAGGATCCCGCCGGGCGCTTGCCGGAGCCAGCATGGGAACCGGCTCCCGAGGCTTGATCAGCCCGCGCGCGGCGCCGGCAGTTTTTCCAGATCACCGAGCAGCGCCAGCAGCTGGTTCAGCTTGTCCTGACCGAGGTGGTTCTCAATCTGCTGATAACAGTCCTCCGCCAGCGGAGAAATCTGCTGAATCAACTCACGCCCGTCGCGGGAAATGGAAATGATCAGCCGCCGGCTGTCGACATGATCGCGCTGGCGGTGGATCAGGCTGGCTTTCTCCATGCGCACCAAGATACCAGTCAGACTGGGCGGCAGAATGCAGGCCCGCTCGGCGATGACGCCGGCTTCTTGGTCGCCAAAATCCTCTAGCACCCGCAGGATGCGCCACTGCTGCTCTGTCACCCCGTAACGGTTGAGAATCGGGCGGAAGTAGGCCATGACCGATTCTCTGGCCCGCAGCAGGTGCTGGGGCAGCCGTTGATTGTGTAGTTTTATGTTTTTGTTGGTCATTTAGATCGTTGCTTCCGGCTGTGGACAGCCAGTGTTGCTAAGGTTATCGCCCAGCAGGGCGAGCTCGACAAATAATGCCATGCAAATACCTGTCACATGTTTACTTTATTCTAAATTTTAATCCAAAAACAAAAAATTTAGCATCCCTTTGCCATATTAATTCCATGGCGCGCACGCCAGTTGGGTTGGTTCGCATGCGGGAATTTATTGTCACGGTGACAAAAATTTGAATTTCCGTCACCGTGACGCATAATGGGAGAACGTGACCGACACAAGCTTAAGAGCCTGTTTACGGTTTCGCGAACTAAGGCGGGACAAGGCGGAAACGAGAGAAAAAGCGGAATGTACTCGTGGTCCATGAGCATTTTGAGCTCGGTTTCAACGCCGTCCCGCGATTTCATATAGGGAAGGATAGATATGGATGGCAAGACAGAACCGGTGCCAAGCGCCACCAGCAGAAAACGCGGACGTCCGCCAAGCCCCCACGCAATGAGCGGCGCCGAGCGCCAGCGCAAGTACCGCGCAAATACCGTCACCGTAACGTTAAATGACAAGGAGTGGGCTTGCTTGACCAGCATGCTGGAGCAAGCGCTGAAAGCGGACCCGGAGCGTTATGGCGAACCCGACTTTGAGCTGGCGAGAAAAATCTACAGTGCGGCGATCAAGGGCAATCCGCCGCCGGAATGCTTTTTCATGCCAGGTGGCTCTGGCTTGGACGAAAGGCAGTAACTTGATTCGCCAAATTTTCGTTACGGTGACAATAAATTATCTCAGAGTATGGCAGAAGCAGCTTGAGTCGTTCTCTGAACATGCCTGCGTGCGTGTCCGGAGCAGGATGTTTCTACGGCACAAGCAGCGGGATGGTTGAAGAGGTAGAGGGCTGTCTTAGGTTCATTCTTGATTTGACATAATATACATTATGCGAAGTTATGGTTGGTCTTTGGGTATCGCACAATTCTTGGGTTTCCTGTGATTTGTACTGCAACACTTAACTCAGCATTTGGTAGTTTTTCTTGGTAGTTTTTCTTCGTGCCTGCGCGGGATCACTCTGCCGGGCCATCGCCCTAGGTCGTGATTGCCTCCGTGTGCGGCAGACCTTGCGTGTCCACAACTAACTATATGGTGCTTGATGCCTGATATCTTTTTACCCACGTCGTAGCCTTTTAACCCTGCTGTATCAGCGTTCTTCACGCTCTGCGCGTCCACGATCAAGAACCTGCTGCAGCGGCTAACTCCACATGGTGAAGTACGATACGAATGGACGGTACGCCATTTGGGAAATGCTTCAGAAAGCATGCGCCAAAACACCTCATGCAAGTCCACTCGCCGGCGACTTGTTCTCTTACGCTCGCTTTCCAGAAGTGGTCTGATCACTTCAAATTGTTCGCGACTGATATCGCTTGGGTGGCTTTTTCTCACCCCTGGAGTTTCTCACTCCCGCTCCTTCCGGAGACTTTGAACAGGTTTTTAAGCCATGCCCTTCCCTTTGTTGGCAGAGGAAGATCGGCATGCTAGTGAGGTTAGGTCTTTGACGGATTTGTGCAACAACACCTTCTCAACCATACGCCTGGCTCTTTTAATCTTCAGGCCCGCTCAATAATCGTTGTGGCTTGTCTAGCCTTTTGGTCTATCGCCTCAACAATCACCTGGTAGAGCGCGGGCGGCAAGTCGTGCCCCATCCCGTCGAGCAGCATGAGGTCTGCATTCGGGATCGCAGTGGCGGTGTCCTCGCCGCAAGCCGGAAGAAAAAGTGGGTCTTCTGCTCCATGCACGATGAGCACAGGAATCCTAATAGTAGCCAGTCGTGAACGTCGATCTCCAGTGACGGCGATTGCCGCGATCTGTCGCAAGGTTCCACTAGGGTTGTATGCGCGCTGGGTTTCTTCCAAAGCAAGAAGACAGTAAGCTTGTTTATCCAACGGGTATCTGGAACCGGCGATGCGTTGAGCAAAGGCGAAGGTGTGCGCCAGAAATTCCGATTCGTCGGAGAAAGGATTGGGCGTGGGGCGCGTCAACATTGCCATAATGTCAGGCTCGGCTTGCGGAAGCGCAGGATTGCCCGAGCTCGACATAATCGAGGTCATGGATAGCACTCGGCCAGAATAGTCGCTTGCCATAATCTGCGCGATCATGCCGCCCATGGACCGACCAACGACATGTGCCCGATCAATGGAGAGAGCATCAAGCAGACTGATTGCATCCGCGGCCATGTCCTCGAGAGTATAAGGAATGTCCGGTCGCTGCCCTGCCATTAGCGCAGCCGCCAACACGCCGAAATCCAGTGGAGGATATTGGCTGAAATGGGTCGAACAACCGGTGTCGCGGTTATCGAAACGAATCACGCGGTAGCCGCGGCCGGCTAGTTCTTCGCAGAATGGGCCCGTCCATCGAATCATCTGCGTTCCCAACCCGGCAATCAGCAGGATCGTGGGGTTGGCTTCGTCGCCAAAGCTTTCGTAAGCCAGCTTAATGCCGTTTGCTTGTATGGTTTTCATAGTCATGATTCAGATCAAGTTGGGAGCTGGAGCTAACTCAAGGGAAGAAAACGCCTCTGCGAGGTGTTCGAGGCCTGCAAGATAGGGGCCCGTAAAAATGGGAGCTTCGGTTGCCGGGGAGGCTTCCAGCCACTACGAATCCAATCTTCCTCCCTCAAAGCGCCGAGGTAATAGATGGTGTGCTAGGCCAGCCAAGTGCTACTGCGTGGTCGCGCACATCTTCAGGCCAATTCGCGGTAATTTCGTTAAATCGCATGTGGTCATCGGCAAATAGCGCACGTGCCGATTCTTCAAACCCAGGGAGATCACCAGCGATCGCAGATATGAAGTGATACGCTCGTTCGTGCGCAGCGCGGCGATTGTCCTGCTGCTTATTCACACGTCTGGCGTCCTCGACGAGCTTCCGCAATGCCACAGAAGCCCCTCCTGGCTGCGCTGAGAGCCAATCCCAATGCCGTGGCAACAGCGTGATCTCACGCGCAACGACTCCCAGTTTTGGACGCCCCCTGCTGCGAGGCACACCATGTTCTGACTCTCTGCTAGATCCATTAATGCAGTTGGAGTCTGTCGCTGTCTGTGTGACACGTGAAATAATTTCATCGTCTGTACCACGGAGATCGACATCGGTTGTGCGGCCCGTCGCGTTGTCGAAGATCAAAATTGGTTCCGTAGAGCCATTCTCCATAGCGCGCTTTACAACAAGTGCGACTGATGCGAGCGGACCGGATGCGATATGTCGGTGCCCATTAAACGCGGCATAGGACGACAATGTGGTAGCTGAGTCCATGTGGCTGTCACCAGAGTTAAGATGCAGCCAATTTACACCCGGGTAAAATTTTCGTCTATATTACCCGGGTAAATATCGCTCACGACTAGCCAAGAAAAGGGATGGACTCGTTTTGAATCAAACGGTTAGGCAGAATTGAATGGAGGCATCGCTCATGTCAAGTTTGCGAAGTAATGGTTGCGGGGCTTTTAGGCCTGCGGCCCGTTTGGTTCCCATGCCTCCAACCAAGGCAGTACTTTGGTTGCCGGCATCGGTTTGGCAATGCTGTAGCCCTGGCCCAAATAGCAGCCAAGCTGCATCAAAAGCGGCCAATGCTTTTTGCGCTCAACGCCTTCCACGATAAAGTCGATGGCGCGGGTCTGGCAAAACACCGCCATGCATTGTATCAGCGCGGCATTGAAGGAACCGGGCTCCAGCTCCTGCGCAAACGCCTTGTCCAGCTTGATCTCGGTGATTGGACAGCTTTTCAGGTAGGTAAAGGATGTGAAACCCGCACCAAAATCGTCGATGGACAAGGACACCCCATGAGCGTGCAATTGTTCGATCACCTTCTTGGCTTTGACCGGGTTGATGACCAGAGCGGTTTCCGTCAACTCCAGCACCAACAGGCTTGATGGCACCTGGTAGTCCGCCAATCTCACCACCACCTGTTCGACAAACCCCTCGTCTTCCAGCATCCGCGCGGAGATGTTCACTGCCACCTTGAATGGTTTTCGCAGCTGGCCTATCCAGCGCTGTTGCTGCGACAGCACCAGTTCCAGAGTCAGATAAGTGAAGCGGCTCAGCAGATTGCAAGACTCCAAGGTGGGCATGAATTCATCCGGATTCACCTGCCCTTGCAGCGGCTTGTTCCATCTGACCAAGGCTTCGAAGCCAAGCACCTCCTTGCTGTCCAGCCTGACCTTGGGCTGATAATGCATCTCCAGCTCCTCGTACTGGATGGCGCGGGTTAACTGAGTGATCAGCGCTTGGGTGGTTTGCCCTGCCTTGGGCCATGGCTTGTCGTTCTCTCCCGCGTACAGGGCAACGGCGCCAAGACGGCTCTTGGCCTGGTACATCGCGATATCGGCGCAGGACAATAGCTGGGCCGGGTCGCGGCCATGTTGTGGACACATCGCCACCCCGAAAGAGGCGCCTATCGACAAGGCGTGCTCGCCCACCAAAATCGGCGTGTCCAACGTGTGACCCACCTTCTCCGCCAGCGACAACGCGCATTCCGCGCTATCCACTTCCAGCAGCAAGGCGGCGAATTCATCCCCACCCAAGCGCGCGATGGTATCTGAACCGCGCAGCAAGCTGGAGAAACGCACGCCAACTTCCCGCAATACCAGATCGCCGGCCTGGTGGCCCAGTTTGTCGTTTACCTCTTTGAAGCGGTCCAGATCTATCATCAACACGGCAAACGGCAGCTGGTTGCGAGCATGCAATGCGCACAGCTGATCCAGGCGATCGAGAAACAGATTGCGGTTGGGCAAGTCGGTCAGGGAGTCGTACAGGCTGCGGTGCTGCAACAACTGTTCGGTTTCGCGCAACTTGGCCTGTATCGCCGCTACCCTGACCCCATCGCTGATGGTTTGACGCAGGCGGTCCTCGGTCAACTCGAACTTGGGCAGGTATTCGTAAACGCCCAATTTGATCGCCTCGGCGGCGATGCGCTCATTGCCGGTGCCGGTGACCGCCACGATCAGACAGGACTGATTTCGCTGCTGGATCGAGGGCACCAGCTCACGGCCATCACCGTCGTCCAGCTTGAAGTCCAGAAACACGAAATCGAACAATTCCCGCCCCAACAGCCTCAGCGCGCTGGCCTTGGAGTCGGCTTCGAGAATCTGCGAACACTGGGCATTGCGATGCAACAGGCGGATGATGCGCTCGCGATCGACATCATCGTCGTCGACCACCAGCACACTCACCTGGGGCAGCGTTTCCAGCAGGCATTCGACATCATCGATCATTGCACTTACCGGGTGGGCAAGACCACGGATTGGGCATAGGAATGCAGTAACGCCATCAGTTTCACGAACTGTGGACCCACCGCGGATTTCATCATATAGCCAGCCACATTTTCCTCATAAGCGCGCATGCGGTCGGCATCACGCGCCGAGGTGGTCAGCACGAAGATCACCGAGTTGCGCAATTGATTGTCGGCGCGGACGGCTTCAAGGAATTGAAAGCCATCCATGCGCGGCATATTGAGATCCAGCAGGATCAGGAATGGGCTGGTAATGCTCTTGTTTTCATGCGTGCCGCGCAGGATTTGCAAGGCCTCCAGGCCATCGCAAGCGGTTTCCATCTTGCACTCCAGGCCCTGGCGCCGCACGCCACGCAATACACCTTCGATGGCCACATCATCATCATCCACCAGCAAAACCGTGATATCACTCGACAAAATTGCACTTGTCATGATTCCACCTCCTTGAGCGGAAACCGTGGCCAGCGGATACGGAAACAGGCGCCGCCCAAGCTGCCGTTTCGATCCAGAACCACCGTGCCGCCGTTACTGTTGACCATGCGCCGGGTCACTGCCAGCCCGACGCCATGCCCTGCCGCCTGACTGCTGGCGCGATGGAACAGTTTGAAAATGCGCTCTTCCGAACCTGGCGGCACGCCAACGCCGTCGTCTTCCACCGTGAACAGATTGAAGCGCCCTTCTTCCTCCACCGAGATGCGGATCACGCCCTTGCTGCCGCCGTGATGTTTACAGGCATTGGACAGTAGGTTGCGGATCGCCAGCGATAATGGTGTGCGCGTGGCGGGAAACGGACGGGCCGTGATCTCGACTTCCACGCGGAAGTCAGCGGGAATATTGATAAGGTCCAGAGTCTCGCGCACCAGTTGCTTGGGGTCGACCTCTTCCACGCGCTCCTCCTGACGCCCTGCCCGCGCGTATTCCAGCAGATCGTCTATCATGCGCTCGGCGCGGGCGATGCGCTCCTCGGCGCGGACAAAGTTCCTTTCTATGTCGGGACTAAGCTGGGACGCATCCAGATCTTCGCGTATCCACGAGATCAAGTCGGCAATGCCGCGCAAAGGCGAGCGCAAATCATGCGAGGCCACATAAGTGAACTCCTCCAGCTGCGCGTTGGCCTGCTGTAGCGTTTCCTCGAATTTCTTGCGTTGGGAAATGTCGGTGATGGCGGCCAGCACTTGCCGCCCTGCTTCGGTTTCCAGCGGGGTCAGGCCCACTTCCACCGGAAACTCGCTGCCATCTCTATGCTGAGCCAGCAAATCGCGGCCGGACCCCATCGCCCTCACCTCCGGAGTCTTGGCGAAGGCGGCCCGCAACGCCGGATGCCCCTCGCGTATGCGCTGCGGCAGCAAAACCTCCACTGCTTGCCCGGCCAGCGTGCCTTGCGGGTAACCGAACATCGCGTCCAGCGCCGGGTTGGTCATGGAAATCTTGCCATCCGCTCCCGCCATCAGCAGGCCGATGGGCAACGAAGACACCATCTTGGAGAAACGATGCTCCAGCCGGCGCCGCTGAGTGATATCACTGACAAAGGCCACGGCGCAGACTTCGTTGTTGTGCGGCATGGAGCCCAGGCCGATCTCAATCGGAAACTGGCGTCCATCCGCATGCTGGGCGAACAACTCGCGGCCGCTGCCCATGGTTCTTGGCGTGGGCTGGGCAAAAAACAATTGGCGGAAGTCGAGATGGCGTTCGCGAATCTCCGCCGGCAATAGCATCTCCACCTTCTGCCCCAGCAGTTGGGCCTTGCTGTAGCCAAACATGCTTTCCAGCGCGCTGTTGACATAAAGCATGCGGCCATCGGCCGCCACCACCAGCACCCCCACCGGGGCGGCCTCGACCACGGCGGCCAGGCCAGCGTCGTCGGAGGCGCCTGCGGTCGGCATTCTTTCCGGGAATTTGAATGACATGACTCTCCTGCTTTCGCCTATGCCTTGCTGCTTAGGTTTAGCATAGGGTTTTCCCTCTCGCTGCTAATTCTGCCCCCCATCCAGCTGACCTTAACCGGACAACAAGGCCAGTTCCTCCTCTTCGTGGAAAGTGTGTGCTGTAGCCTGCAAACCAGAAGGGATAGCTTGCTGCAATAGCTTGATTTTGGCGAATGAGAGACTCGTTTCGATCCACGAGGTTTTGACACTCTATTTAGCATTGTCGATGAGCCGACACAGACCCCCTAAGATCGTCACCGAGCCATCGCGAACAACACTCGTCGGCTTCGCACAAGCCGGCTGTGCCCTCGTGCTTTGCTCCGCCATTATTTTCAACCTTCTTGGCAATCTATATGAGACATCCCGCCGATATCACGCGTTCCGCATTTAAATTAAAGCTTCTAGTCTGCATTCTGCTGTCTGCCGCGGTACTGCCCCAGGTGAATGCTAGACCAGTCCTCCCTGAGCAAACGAAAGAAGGCGATGCTGTACAGCACGGAGCCCGACAATCCTTGCTGCAAGCTGGTCGTGGTGCCCGGTCTGGGCCTTATGCTGCCGAAACCACGATAGGCACCCCGGGGGTGACATCGCTCACACCATACTTTTCCACCATAAAGCTACCACCACAGGCTTATATCGAGGTGTCCGATCCTGCACGAGAAGAGGTGTACTTGTATGGACAGAAAGATTTTGGCCATATGGCAGCGGGTGAGTTATTCGCCCCATTATCCATTAGCGGGGACTCTGCTCGCATTCGTGTGGTGTATCCGGAGGGCACGGCATTAAGACAACAGGATGCCGTGGTACTGGAGTATTGGGAGAGCCCTCCTGTTGCCGCCAAGAAAAGCCTTTCCTCCTTTTCCCTAGTTGGAGACAAGGACGACCGTGAACTTTCAGCTTGCGCCACTGCAAAAAAACCTGCCTGGCATCATGGAAGTTTAGCCTCCGCTCAATTTACGGCCCCTGGGTGTGCGGGAACTGCCTGGTCACTGGGTAATGAAAATTTTATCGTGACTAATTTCAGCAAAAGCCAAACTCAACAGAGTCTGGCCAATGGTGAAGTTAATTTCAACTATATTACTTCCACCTGTCAGGCTGTTCCCCCAAAACAAGTGCTTAAAATAAAGCCAAGTAAACTTCTAATAACTGGAGGGGCGGATACAGTAAATAGGTATAGTATGTTTTCCCTCGATGATTTTGACTATCAGCATGCCAAGGTAAAATACCTATTTGGAGGTCTGGAGCTGGCAAATAATCGACCGGCTGTCGATACGCCGCTGTACATTCCTCAGCATGGTCGAGTTGAGGGCTCTGAGGGGCGGCGGCACTACTATCAAACCATTGCCTCCTCCAAGGGAAATGAAAATTGCAAGGTTGTTCGCAACGACGGTTTCATTAGATATAACTGCGACACATCTATTAGATCGATCGGTGCGCCGATTTTGTCACAAGATGGCAGTCAAGTTTTTGGCATGCACTATGGCGGTGATTCAAGCGTGAATACCGGCATGACTTCGGAGAATTTGTGGAAAGCTCTGAATGGCCAGGTCAGCGCGCAGCAAAACCAGGCCGTTGTCGGTCAGGGAAAACTGGAACTGGCACAGCTTAATATTAGTCAGCAGCAGGCGTTCGCAACGGGTCAGCGTTTCTCTGACACTCTGTCTTTTACTGCCCTGTCAGGCCGCTGGTTGGCGCATGAAAAAACCTATTCAACCATAGCCGCCGCATCACAAGACATCCAGACAGGAAAAACCTATGAAATTGTTTACCGCGTCAGCCAAAATATTAATGGTCAGCCTTATAATCTGCAGCAGGCGGTAGCCGGCAGCAAAACGCTGAACGTGGAGTATGTTGCCAGTGATAACCCCAATTTATCCTCCAAAGGACCACATAAGTCCTGGATCGGTCTAACGGCCAATACGGTTGATGGTCAACTGGCGAACAACTACCTAATTAAAATCAACAATACCATTCCGGGTGACAGCAATGGCGGCAGCGAGTCCTTGACCTCACCCAAAGCCAGCATATCCGGCCCGGCGGAAGTTGAGCGCGGCCCACAAGGCGGACTATTAAGCGCGGAAAAGTCTACCGGTGATAAACTGGCTTATTCTTGGCAGAGCAACAGCAAGTTAATGCTCAAACCAAGGGGAGACAAAGTGATTGTTACTGCCGGCATGGAGGTTCCGTTAGGTGCTCACCAGGTCGATCTCACAGTTACCGATAGCCAGGGGCGTTCCGCAACGGCTAGCCATACGCTACAGATTAAAGCGCCTCCCTCCACTACCAATCCCACCGCGCCGGTTGCCCGAATTAGCGGTGGCCAAGCCAGCTATGTCGATGGGCAAACGATTCGTTTGGACGGCAGTGGATCAAGTCAATACAATGGTTCACTGAATTATCAGTGGGCAGCATCTCCAGCGCTGAATATGGGGCAAACCAACTCCAGCATCATCAGTTTTACCGCACCATCTGTGCAAAAAGATACACGCTATCAGGTGACATTAACGGTAAAAGATCCGGCAAACGGCAAAGACCATCGTACCAGCCACACACTGATGGTGAAGCCCAAAGAAAGCGATGGAAGCAGCACCGCGTCGGCTTTTCAGCGTGATGTTGCATACAAGGCGAAAGATCGCGTCAGTCATGCTGGAGGAGTATTTGAATGCAAACCTGCCCCGTATGCTGGTTGGTGCACGGTGAGAACGGATATCCAGATGCGACATTATGAACCCGGCAAAGGCATCAACTGGTCGCAAGCTTGGATTAAGGTGAAGTAAAAACGAGCCGCGTCATCCATTCGACGGCGATATTCCCCAGCGCCGTCGAATGGATAGATAAGCGATCACCATAGAGGTGATCGCGCGCACCCTTCACCCCGCCAGCAAGGCTAGTTCCTCCGCAGCTTCGCGCAACACCGGCAGCACGCGCAGCAGTAGGTCCTCGCGGCTGACGCGCGCGGCCTGTACGCCGACATTGATCGCGGCCGCGGCACGGCCATCGGCGGCGATGATGGGCACGGCAATGGAGCGCAGGCCGATTTCCAGTTCCTGGTCGATGATGGCATAGCCCTGCTCCGCCACCCGCGCCAATTCCGCTTCCAATGCGGTCCGCTCCACGATGGTGTGCGGCGTATGCTGGACCAGCCGCGCCCGATCCAGCAACTGGCTCTGTTCCGCCGCCGGCAACCGGCTTAGCATCGCCCGTCCCATCGAGGTGCATACCGCGGGCAAGCGGCTGCCGATGTCCAGATCCACCGTCATGATGCGCGAGGTGAAGGCGCGCGCGATATAGAGAATCTCGTCCCCGTCCAGGATGGCGATGGAGCTGGATTCATTGACGCTGCTGCTGACGTGGCGCAGCACCGGCTGTCCGGCGCGCGCCAGCGGCGTGGAACCCAGATACGCGTGCCCCAATGCCAGGATGCGCGGGCGCAAGGCGAAATTGCGGCCATCCTCGCTATCGACAAAGCCCAGCTTGTTCAATGTGTAAAGGCAGCGCCGCACCGCCGCGCGCGGAATGCCGGTGCGCTGGCTGATCTGAGAGGTGGACAATAAACGCCGCTGCGCAGAAAACGCCTGAATCACCGCCAGCCCACGCGCCAGCGAGGCCATATAGTTGGGGTCGCCGCTGAAGCTGTCCTCGACGTCTTGCTCTGTCTCGCCATCCCGCAGTTGTTGCATATCTCCTCCCGCCATCCATTTTGAGCGATTACCGCACACTATTGCGATCATCGTATTGACCCCCGCTGGCCATGGCAAGCATGCTCAGTTGCGCGATTAAAGAATTATGGTTCGATAATCGCACAACTTTATCCATGCTCCGGCTAGGCACAGCCGGCAAAGGACAGTCGATGATAGATAAAACGGTAAGCACAGCCAGCACCGCCATTGCCGACATCCACGACGATGCCACGGTGATGATCGGCGGTTTCGGTGTCGCCGGGCAGCCGGCGGAACTGATAGACGCGCTGATAGATCACGGCGCGCGCAACCTCACCATCGTCAACAACAACGCCGGCAACGGCGAAACCGGCCTGGCCGCCTTGCTGCGCGCGCGACGGGTGCGCAAGATCATCTGCTCGTTTCCGCGGCAGGCTGATTCCCAGGTTTTCGACGCGCTCTATCACGCTGGCGACATTGAGTTGGAACTGGTGCCGCAGGGGAATCTGGCCGCGCGCATCCAGGCCGCAGGCGCCGGCTTGGGCGCCATCTTCACTCCCACCGGCTACGGCACACAGCTGGCCGCGGGCAAGGAAACCCGCCGCATCGACGGCCGCGACTATGTACTGGAATACCCCATCCACGCGGATTTCGCGCTGATCAAGGCCTGGCGAGGTGATCGCTGGGGCAATCTGCAATACCGCAAGACCGCGCGCAACTTCGGTCCCATCATGGCCACCGCCGCGCGCCAGACCATAGCCCAGATCGGCCAGCTGCTGCCCCTTGGGGAAATGGATCCGGAAAGCGTGGTGACGCCGGGCATCTTCGTCCACAAACTGGTTTGTCTGGCCGGTTCGAGCGCGGGAGGCCGCCATGAATAATCGTTTGAATCGCGAACAGATGGCGGCGCGGGTGGCGCGCGACATCCCGGAAGGCGCTTACGTCAATCTAGGCATAGGGCTGCCCACCCGGGTAGCCGACTACCTGCCGGCGGAACTGGATATCTTTCTGCACAGCGAAAACGGTCTATTGGGCATGGGGCCGGCTCCCGCGCCCGGCCAGGCCGATCCCGACCTGATCAATGCCGGCAAGGAGCCGGTCACGCTTCTGCCCGGCGGCTGTTTCTTCCACCACGGCGATTCCTTCGCGATGATGCGCGGAGGCCACCTGGACATTTGCGTGCTTGGCGCCTTCCAGGTGTCGCGGCATGGCGATCTGGCCAATTGGCACACCGGCGCGCCCGACGCCATCCCGGCGGTGGGCGGCGCGATGGACCTGGCCATAGGCGCCAAGCAGGTATTCGTGATGATGGAGCACCTGAACAAGCAAGGCCTGTGCAAGTTGGTGGAAAGCTGCAGCTATCCGCTGACTGGCATGGCCTGCGTGAACCGGGTGTACACCGATCTGGCGGTGATAGACCTCAGCGACGGCGAACTGCTGGTGCGCGAATGCGTGACCGATCTCAGCTTCGACGAACTACAGCGGCTGACGCCGGTGCCGCTACGGGATGCCCGTGATCAACATCAGGGAGAGACGCGATGAACTCCGCTTATATTTGCGATGCGATCCGCACCCCCTTCGGCCGCTACGGCGGCGGTCTGTCCACGCTGCGCGCCGACGACCTGGCCGCCCTGCCGCTGGCCGCGCTGCAGCGGCGCAATCCTGGCGTGGATTGGACGCAGCTGGACGATGTGCTCTACGGCTGCGCCAACCAGGCCGGGGAGGACAACCGCAACGTCGCGCGCATGGCCGCGCTGCTGGCTGGCCTGCCGCCGTCCACGCCGGCCAGCACCATTAACCGCCTGTGCGGCTCCAGCCTGGACGCCATCGGTCTGGCCGCGCGCGCGATCAAGAGCGGCGAGGCCGAGCTCTTGATCGCCGGCGGCGTGGAAAGCATGAGCCGCGCGCCTTATGTGATGGGCAAGGCCGGCAGCGCCTTCGCCCGCGATCTGCGCATGGAAGACAGCACCATGGGCTGGCGCTTCGTCAACCCGCTGCTGCGCGAGCGTTACGGCGTGGACTCGATGCCGGAAACCGCGGAAAACGTGGCCGAGCAATTCCGCATCTCGCGCGCCGATCAGGACGCCTTCGCGCTGCGCAGCCAGCTGCGCGCCGCCGCCGCGCAGGAAGCCGGCCGGCTGGACAATGAGTTGATGGAAGTGATGCTTCCACAACCCAAGGGCGAGCCGCTGCGCTTTGCCCGCGACGAGCACCCACGCGCCACCTCGCTGGAGGCCTTGGCCCGGCTCAAGGGCGTGGTGCGGCCGGACGGCAGCGTCACCGCCGGCAACGCCTCCGGCATCAACGACGGCGCAGCCGCACTGCTGCTGGCCGGCGAGACGGCGCTGAAACGCCATGGACTGACGCCGCACGCGCGGGTGCTGGCGATGGCTTGCGCCGGCGTGGAACCGCGCATCATGGGCATCGGTCCGGCGCCTGCGATACGCAAGGTCTTGGCGCTGGCCGGGCTGCGCCTGGAACAGATGGACGTGATCGAGCTGAACGAGGCCTTCGCCGCCCAGGCGCTGGCGGTGCTGCGCGAGCTGGGCTTGCCGGATGATGTCGAACACGTCAACCCCAACGGCGGCGCCATCGCGCTTGGCCATCCGCTCGGCGCCAGCGGCGCGCGGCTGGTGGCCACCGCGCTCTACCAGTTGCAACGTGGCGGCGGCCGCTACGCGCTATGCAGCATGTGCATAGGCGTCGGCCAAGGCATCGCGCTGATCATGGAGCGCGTCTGAGAACCTGTTTACGAGCCGAAGTTGCCGAATCGGTGCAAACCTTTTTCGTCTGGGTGGCGATGCCGGTACTGGTCGGCGCCGTGGCCTTGTTTGCGATGACGCGGCCGGCGCCTCGGCCTGCCGTTGCCGGCCCTTGAGCCTGACAACCGATTTGTCCGTGTAAAGTCTCGACAATCAAGCACTCAGCGATTCTTAAAAACCGCGCGATAGCGGACATTCAGTCCAGCGCGCCAAAGGAGGAAGCATGCCGTTGTTGAAACTGGCCAAACATCAGCTGCATTATCAAGTGGACGGTCCTTCGTCCGCTCCGGTGCTGGTGCTTTCCAACTCGCTGGGCACCACGCTGCAGATGTGGCAGCCGCAGCTGGCGGCGCTAAGCCGGCGCTACCGCGTGGTGCGTTACGATAGCCGCGGCCATGGCGCCAGCACGGCCACTGCTCGTTGCCGGCTGGCGGACCTGGGCGGCGATGTGCTGACGCTGCTGGATGCGCTGGATAGTGAGCGCGCCCACTTTTGCGGCCTCTCCATGGGCGGCCTCACCGGGCTGTGGCTGGGCGCTCATGCGCCGGAACGCTTGCTACGACTGGCAGTCTGCAATAGCGCCGCCAAGATAGGCGACAGCGAGGCCTGGCGGCAGCGCGCCGCGCAAGTGCGCAGCGACGGCATGGCCGCGTTGGCGGCCAGCGCGCACCAGCGTTGGTTCAGCGCCGATTTTTGCGCCCAGGCGCCGGATACCGTGGCGCAAGCGCGAGCCTGGCTGGCGCACTCCCCGCCGGACGGCTACGCCGCTTGCTGCGAGGCGCTGGCCGAGGCCGATCTGCGCGCGGACTTGCCGCGCATCGCCACGCCCACGCTGCTGATCGCCGGCGAGTACGATCCGGTCACCACCGTGGCGGAAGCGCAAACCATGGCCGCGGCGATGCCGAACGCCCAATGGCTTGCGCTGCCGGCGTCCCATCTGTCCAATCTGGAAGCGCCGCGCGCTTTCGAACAAAGCTTGCTGGCGTTTCTGGACGCGGACTGACAACGGACGCCGACGTCGCATTCACTTCGTCGAGGCGCTCTTCTGTCTCAAGCCTTCCAGCAGCGGCTCCAGCGCATCCAGCGCTTGAGCCAAGGCCTGCTCCGGCCGCTCGGCGCTGGCGGCCCAGGCCGCGGCCTCCACCAGTGCGCCATTGAGCAAACGCGCCAGCGCCTGCGGTTCCGCCGTCCTGATTTCCCCCGTCGTCATCAAGCCGCGCAGTCGCTCGGCGATGGCGGCCACGCATTGGCGCTGACCAGCCTGCACATAGTCGACGCCCAATACCGCCGGCGCATCGCGCAGCAGGATGCGCTGCGCCTCGGGTTCGGTAACCGCTTGCAGATAGGCGCGGCAGCGGCGCTTGAAGCCCTGCCATGGATCCGGCTCCGCGCTCTCCGCCGCCGCGAGACCGGCCTCGATCTCGGCGTCCAGTTGCCGCGCCACCGCCAACAGCAGCCCCTTCTTGTCGCCGAAGTGATGGTAGAGCGCGCCGCGCGTCACACCGGCCGCGGCGGTCAGCTCGTCCATCACCGTCGCCGCATAGCCGTCGGCGCCGAAGCTGCGCCGCGCTGACAGCAGCAGCCGGCACCGCGTTTCCTCCATGGTTTCGCTGCGTGTCTTGCTTTTCATTTCGCTCCCCTGTTTTCGCCCTGCCGTAGCGCCACAGTTGACATACGTGGCGTATGTCAATTAGTTTAACATACGTCGCGTATATTAAAATAGCGGATCAGGCGGGACTCGCGCTGTCCGCCACAAGGAAACCCGATGGCCAACCCTTATCTAAAGCTATTCTCCCACCCCGGCAGCCTGGCGTTCTCCGCCGCCGCCTGGGTGGCGCGGATGCCGATCTCCATGACCGGCATCGGCATCATCACCATGCTGTCGCAAACTTCCGGCTCCTACTGGTTGGCCGGCGCCGTCGCCGCCACTTTCACCTTCTCGATGGCGCTGCTGGCGCCGCAGGTGTCGCGGGCGGTGGACCGCTACGGCCAGCGCCGGGTATTACCTGCGGCCACCACGCTCAGCGTGACGGCGATGCTGGCGCTGTTGTTCTGCAGCTGGGCGCAATGGCCGGTCTGGACCTTGTTCGTCAGCGCCGCTCTGGCAGGCTGCATGCCCAGCATGTCGGCGATGTCCCGCGCGCGCTGGACCGAGATTTATCGCGGCACGCCGCAATTGCACACCGCGTTTTCACTGGAGTCGGTATTGGATGAAGTCTGCTTCATCGTCGGCCCGCCCATCGCCGTGGGCCTGAGCGTGGCGGCGTTTCCGCAGGCCGGCCCCCTGCTGGCCGCCGTCTTGCTGGCCGTCGGCGTCGCCGCCTTCTGCGCGCAAACCGGCACCGAACCGCCGGTGCACCCCGGAACCCAAGAACGGCGAGGCTCCGTCGCCGCCCTGGCCGGCATGCGGGTGCTGATCCTGGCGCTGGTGGCGCTGGGCGCCATCGCCGGCGCCGTGGACGTGATCAGCGTTGCCTTCGCCCAGCAGCAGGGACAGCCGGCGGCGGCCAGCATTGTGTTGTCGGTGTACGCGATAGGCTCTTGCCTGGCCGGCTTGCTGTTCGGCGCGCGCAAGGCCAGCATGCCGCTGGCGCGGCTCTTTGTCTGGGCGGCCGCCGCCACGGCGCTGGCCACCCTGCCCTTGCTGCTGGTCTCCAATCTATGGATGTTGAGCGTCGGCGTCTTGCTGGCCGGCGTGTTCTTCGCGCCCACCATGATCGTGGCCATGGGCTTGGTGGAGGAGATGGCGCCGCCGGCGCAACTGACCGAGGGCCTGACCTGGCTGATCACCGGCCTCGCCAGCGGCGTGGCGCTGGGCGCGGCGGCGACGGGATGGGTGGTGGACCATGTTGGCGTGCGCGCCGGTTTCGGCGTGACCCTGGCCGCCGGCGCGTTGATGGCCGTGATAGCGCTGGCCGGGCGGCGCCGGATAGCCCGCTCTTTGCAACAGAAAACGGCCTAGGCCGCCGGCATTGAACGGCAACGGCCGCCTCAACCCGCTCTTGCGGCGATGGCGGCCTGCGCCGACGGCGTTTGGCGGCCGACGATGGCCGGCGCCAGGCGAAGCAGGGTCTCATCTTCCAGCGCGGCCACCATGAAAAGGGCGAAGTCTGTGCGGCGGGTGAGATTGCTCTTCAACACGGCATCGCCTACATGCTCGCTCCACACAGGCAGACCCTGGCTAGCGCCCTCTTCCAGATTGCTGCCGCGCACCACGGTCCAGCGGGCGTCGCTGGCGAAGATCAGCCGGCAAGCCCGCACCTGATCCTCGATTTCACCGACGCGGAACAAGCGCAGCAGCCAGCCACCTATCGACACCGTCAGCCTGATGGATAGCGGGTAGACATCCAGGCCATCGCGGCTGATATGCCAACCACAGGAAAATATCAAGCGCGCGCTTGCCGGAGCGAAATCCAGCACCGCCTGGGCGGTAGCGGACGAATATTGCCTCATGCCCCAGGGCACCAGCACGGTCAGCACGCCGTCGCAGCCGGCCACCGCCCGCTGTATCAGTCGACGATCGTCGCTGGCGCCGGGCATGATGGCGATGCGGTCCTTGAAACGCTCCAGCTTGGGCACGCTGACAGCGCGGCAAACTGCGACAACCTGATAACCTCGATCCAGCGCATGTTGAACCATGTATTGGCCCAGCTTGCCCGACGCGCCGATGATGCAGATTTTCTTCATGGTCACCCCTTGTTGAACTGGAAAACCGGCCAGCTAAATGGCGCGCACTCCCGCCGCAGATACCGTTCAGATAAACCCATGGCAGCGTGAGCGGCGTCCTGCCCTACTCCGCCATCGCCTCCTCGCGCGGCAGCAGCTCGCGCAATAAGCGCCGGATCAGGGCCAGCTCCTCGGAGCGGTCCTCGCGCCGCACGCTCATGATCAGCGGCGAGACCAGCCCTTCATCCGCCAGCGGCCGGTACACCACATCGTCGCGACGCAGCCGCAGCACGCTGGCCGGCACCACGCACACGCCCATGCCGGCGGCCACCAGGCCCAGCGCCGCCTGCAATTCGCGCACCTCCAGCAAATAGGCCGGTTCCAGCGCGCGCTGGCGGAAGGCGGCCAGCACTTGGTCGGCGTAGCTGGGCCGCGGCTGGCGCGGGTAGATCAGCACGGTTTCTTCGGCCGCGTCACGCAATAGCAGCGGCTCGGCGCGCTGCGCCAGCGGGTGTTCCAAGGGCAGCGCCAGCCACATCGCCTCCTCGGCCAGGATTTCGCGCTCGACATTGGGGTCGTCGAACAACAAGCGCCCGAAGCCGACGTCGATGCGGCCGGCCTTCAAGGCCTCCACCTGCTCCAAAGACGTCATTTCCAGCAGGGACAGCTGGGTGTCGGCGTGAATGGCGCGAAAACGGCGTATCACCTCCGGCAGCGGCCGGTACAGCGTGGAGCCGACATAGCCGATCACCAGTTGGCGGCGCGCCAGCGCGATCCGGCGCGTCATCGCGCGTATGCCCTGGGCCTGGGTCAGCAGATTGCGCGCCTGGTCGTAGAAAAACCGGCCGGCCTCGGTCAGTTGCAGCGGCCGCTCGCCGCGGTCCAGCAGCCGCAGCCCCAATTCCTCCTCCAATTGCTGAATCTGCCGGCTCAATGGCGGCTGCGCGATATGCAGCCGTTCCGCCGCGCGGGTGAAGTTGCGCTCCTCGGCGACGGCAACGAAATAGCGCAGGTGGCGCAGTTCCATCCTTGATACCTCACAGGTATGAAAACAGACAAAAACGGTGTTGGACCGTCGCTAGCACAGGCTTGCATGATATCCGAAACCACGGGAGCGCAGCCTTGATACCTGAAACCACGATAGAAGCGGTGGAGACCATCCTGGTCGACCTGCCCACCATCCGCCCGCACCAGCTGTCGGTGGCCACCATGCGCAGCCAGACGCTGGCCCTGGTGCGCATTCGTTGCCGCGACGGGCAAGAGGGCTGGGGCGAGGCCACCACCATAGGCGGGCTGCAGTACGGCGAGGAAAGCCCGGAAAGCGTCAAGACCAATATCGATCACCACCTCGCCCCGCTGCTGCGCGGCGAGGACGCCGATGCCTTCGCCAGGCTGTTGCGCACGCTGCGCCGCAGCGCCCGCGGCAACCGCTTCGCCAAGTGCGCGCTGGAAACTGCCCTGCTGGACCTGCGCGCGCGGCGATTGGGCGTGCCCTTGAGCGAACTGCTGGGCGGCCGCGTGCGCGACAGCCTGCCGGTGGCCTGGACCCTGGCCAGCGGCGACACCGGCCGCGATATCGCCGAGGCCGAAGCCATGCTGGAGCTGCGACGCCACCGCGCGTTCAAGCTGAAGATAGGGCTGCGCGCGCCGGAGGACGACGTCGCCCACGTGCTGGCGATCCGCCGCGCGCTGGACGGCCGCGCCGGCGTGCGCGTCGACGTCAACCAGGCCTGGAGCGAGATGCAGGCGGAACGCGCCATCGCCCAATTGCAGGATGGCGGCGTGGAGTTGATCGAACAACCGGTGCCGCGCGAGCACCCGGCCGCGCTGGCGCGGCTGGCGCGGCGTTTCGTCGTTCCCATCATGGCGGACGAAGCCCTGCACGGCCCGGTGGACGCCAACCTATTGGCGCGCCTGGACGCCGCCGATGTGTTCGCCGTCAAGATCGCCCAATCCGGCGGCCTGTTCGCCGCGCGCCAGGTGGCGGACATCGCCGCGGTCAACGGTCTGGGCCTGTACGGCGGCACCATGCTGGAAGGCGGCGTCGGCACCATGGCCTCGGCCCAGTTGTTCTCCACCTTCGACCGGCTGGACTGGGGCTGCGAGCTGTTCGGCCCGCTGCTGCTGACCGAGGAATTGCTGACCGAGCCGCTGCGCTACCTCGATTTCGAACTGCAGCTACCCTCCGGCCCCGGCCTGGGCGTGCGGCCGGACCCGGACAAGCTGGCCGCCTTGCGCCGCGACCGCAGCGCGCCGCGGCTGCACGCGGTCTGAACCCAAGGAGAAAACCATGCTGTTTCATGTGGAAATGCAAGTAAACCTGCCGCACGACCTGGACCCGGAACGGGCGGCGGCCTTGAAACTGGACGAGCGCGAACGCGCGCAGGCGCTGCAGCGCAGCGGCCAGTGGCGGCACCTGTGGCGGCTCAGCGGTCAGTACGCCAACATCAGCGTGTTCGACGTCGCCGACGCCGAAGAACTGCACCAACTGCTGTCCAGCCTGCCGCTCTTTCCCTTCATGCGCATCGCGGTCCGTCCGCTGAACCGGCATCCGTCCAGCATCCACGCGGACGATCGCTGAACCGCTGGCGGCGGCCCACAACCATAACATCCCGCCCCAGCCCCACCACCAAAGGAGAAACGCCAATGGAACGCGCCGACATCGACGCCCTGCTGCAACGCTTTGACCAGGCCGCCATCGCCGATGGCAATCCGCGCACTCGCGCCATCGTCAACCGCCTGCTGCGCGAGTTGTTCTACACGATAGAAGACTTCGACATCCAGCCGTCGGAGTTCTGGAGCGCGGTGGAACTACTGGCCGAAGCCGGCCGCAGCGGCGAACTGGGACTGATCGTGCCCGGCCTGGGGCTGGAACACTATCTGGATTTGCGCGCCGACGAGGCCGAGCGCCGGGCCGGCCTCAGCGGCGGCACCCCGCGCACCATAGAAGGCCCGCTCTACGTGGCCGGCGCGCCGCTGTGCGAATGCGAGGCGCGGCTGGACGACGGCAAGGACGACGGCGAGCCCTTGTTCATGCGCGGCCAGGTGCTGGACAGCGCCGGCCAGCCGGTGCCGCACGCGCTGGTTGAGGTGTGGCACGCCAACAGCCTGGGCAATTACTCCTACTTCGACAAGACCCAGAGCGACTTCAACCTGCGGCGCAGCATCCGCACCGACGCGCAGGGCCGCTACCGCTTCCGCAGCATCATGCCCTGTGGTTACAGCGTGCCGCCGCAGGGCGCCACCGACCGGCTGCTGGAACAGTTGGGCCGCCACGGCCACCGCCCGGCCCATGTGCACTTCTTCGTTTCCGCGCCGGGCTTTCGCAAGCTGACCACCCAGATCAACATCCAGGACGACCCCTATCTGTGGGACGACTTCGCCTTCGGCTCGCGCGAAGGGCTGGTGCCCGATATCGAGCGCGTCAGCGCGCCGGAGGAATTGCGCCACAGCGGCGTGAGCAAGCCCTTCGCCCGCATCGAGTTCAACTTCACCCTGCACCGCGCAGCGGCGCCGGCGCCCTCCTCCGAGGTCAGCCGCGCCCGCGCCCAGGCCTGATGGACTGACTGTAACCGCGGCCCGCCGCCCGGCGCGGCGGGCCCGCCGGTACGCAGAATCTGTTCAAAGTCTAAGGACATTACGATGAGCACAACCTTCCGCAGCACGGAACAATGGCGCAGCTTCGTCGGCGGCTGCCTGGACTTCCGCCCGGCCGACGGCGTTTACCGCATCGCCCGCGAGATGTTCACCGACACCCAGCTGTTTGAGCTGGAGATGGAGCTGATCTTTGAAAAAGTCTGGATCTACGCCTGTCACGAAAGCGAGATCGCCGAACCCAACGACTTCATCACCCTGCAGGCTGGCCGCCAGCCGCTGATCGTCAGCCGCGACGGCAACGGCGTCCTGCACGCGCTGGTCAACGCCTGCCAGCACCGCGGCGCCACCCTCACCCGCTTGTGCAAGGGCAAGCAATCCACCTTCACCTGCCCGTTCCACGCCTGGTGTTACAAGAACGATGGCCGTCTACTCAAGGTCAAGGCGCCGGACGAATATCCGGCGGATTTCGACAAGGCCGGCCGTTCGCTGAAACGGGCGCGCATCGCCAGCTACAAGGGCTTCGTCTTCGTCAGCCTGGATCTGGACGGCGCCGACTCGCTGGAAGACTACCTGGGCGACGCCAAGCTGTTCTTCGACATGATGGTGGCGCAAGCGCCAGACGGCGAGCTGGAAGTGCTTCCGGGCAAGTCCAGCTATACCTATGACGGCAACTGGAAGCTGCAGAACGAAAACGGCCTGGACGGTTATCACGTCAGCACCGTGCATTACAACTACGTGGCCACGGTGCAGCATCGTCAGGAAGTCAACCGCCAGCAAGGCGCGGCCAACGCCGCCACGCTGGACTACAGCAAGCTGGGCGCCGGCGACGCCGCCACCGACGACGGCTGGTTCTCCTTCCCCAACGGCCACAGCGTGCTGTTCAGCGACATGCCCAATCCGGCGGTGCGCCCCGGCTACGCCAGCATCATGCCGCGGCTGGTGGCCGAGCACGGCCAGGCCAAGGCGGAATGGATGATGCACCGGCTGCGCAACCTCAATATCTACCCCAGCCTGTTCTTCATGGATCAGATCAGCTCCCAGCTGCGCATCATCCGTCCGCTGGCCTGGAACAAGACCCTGGTGCAGAGCCAGTGCCTGGGCGTCAAGGGCGAATCCGCCACCGATCGCGAAAACCGCATTCGTCAATTCGAGGACTTCTTCAATGTTTCCGGCATGGGCACGCCGGACGACCTGACCGAATTCCGCGAGGCTCAGCGCGGCTTTCAGGCCAGGCTGGAGCGCTGGAGCGATATCTCGCGCGGCCACCCGCGCTGGCGCGAAGGCGCCACGCCCAATAGCGAGACACTGGGCATCAAGCCCTGCCTGACCGGCACCGAGATCACTCACGAAGGACTGTACGTCAACCAGCACAGCGCCTGGCGGCAATTCCTGCTGCAAGGGCTGGAGCGGCGCGGCGCCGACGGGCAAGGAGTCGAGCGATGAATAGCGAACTGCAATACCGGGTGGAACAGTTTCTCTACCGCCACGCCGAGCTGTGCGACACCCAGGACTGGGACGGCTACCTGGCGCATTACGCGCCGGACTGCGAATACCATGTGCCGCAATGGGACTCCGAGCATGTGCACACCACCGATCCCAAGCGCGAAATGTCGCTGATCTACTACGCCAGCCGCGCCGGCCTGGAGGACAGGGTATTCCGCATCCGCACCGGCAAGTCCGCCGCCTGCACCCCGCTGCCGCGCACCCTGCATCAGGTGAGCAATATCCGCGTGCAGGCGCGCGACGACGGCTTGCTGGAGGCGCGCGTCAACTGGGCCACTTTCTACACCCGCTTCGGCGAGACCAGCTATTTCTACGGCCGCGCCAGCTACCGGCTGGCGGAGCATGGCGACAGCTGGCTGATCCGGCGCCAGCACGTGCTGTTGCTGAACGATACCGTCAACGCGGTGTTGGACTTCTACCACCTCTGAGAGCGGAAAACCGAAATGCATCAAGTGGCTTTGAATTTTCTCGATGGCCATACCCTGTTCCTGGAGGCCAAGCCAGGCGAACTGCTGCTGGATGCCGCGCTGCGCCAGGGCATCAAGATTCCGATGGATTGCCGCGAAGGCGTGTGCGCCACCTGCCGCGGCCGCTGCGACCGCGGCGACTACAGCCAGGACTATGTCGATTCCGAGGCCTTGTCCGCGGCGGAACTGGCGGAACGTCGGATACTCTCCTGCCAGACCCGGGTGTTGTCCGACGCCGCCTTTTCCTTCGACTTCGATTCCAGCCTGTGCCGCAGCGCGCCGCCCTCCCGCATCGCCGCCGTGGTCAGCCGGGTGGAGCCGGTATCGGACAGCAGCGCCATCCTGTGCCTGGACGCGTCCGCCGCCGATGGCGCGCTCTCCTTCCTGCCCGGCCAGTACGCGCGGCTGCGCGTGCCTGGCGGCGAGCAATGGCGCGCCTACTCCTTCGCCCACGCGCCCGGCGCGGACAAGCAGCTGCGCTTTCTGGTGCGGCTGCTGCCGAATGGCGCGATGAGCAATTATCTGCGCGACGGCTGGCGGACCGGCGACCGCATTGAGCTGGAGGCGCCGCTGGGCAGCTTCTATCTGCGCCACATCGACAAGCCGGTGCTGATGCTGGCCGGAGGCACCGGCTTGTCCGCCTTTCTGGGCATGCTGGATCAGTTGGCCGAACAAGGCGGTTGCGGCCAGCCGGTGACTTTGTTCTACGGTGTCAACCGCGAAGGCGATCTGTGCGAACTGCCGCGCTTGCGCGGCCTGGCAGAACGGCTGCCCGGCTTTGTCTGGCATCCGGTGGTGATGAAGCCGGGAGAACACTGGAGCGGCAAGCGCGGGCTGATCCCCGAGCAGCTGGACGCGGACGCGCTGCGCGCTCAGGCCGCCGATATTTATCTATGCGGCCCGCCGCCGATGGTGGACGCGATGCGTGACTGGCTGCGCCAGCACGGCTGCGAACATCTCACACTCTACCTGGAGAAGTTCGCCGACAGCGGCGGCTGAATGGCCGCCAAGGCCTGGACCGTGCATGCGCCCAGGCCTTGCCCGCCCGCCACGCTTACTTCTTCATGAACGGCGCGAAGAAGGCCTCGGGCATTTCGGTGGGAAAACCCTTGGCGTCGCTGGGGCGCAGGTCGGACATATCCGGCTGGAAGTCATAAGTCTTCTGCCGGCGCTGTTGGTCCTGGTGTACCGCCACCTGCTTATCCACCGCGGACTTGATCGCGCTCATCTGGTCCAGCATCTGGCGGCCTACATCCTGCACATTGCCGATCAGGTTGCTGGCATTGCTGCCTGAGGCGATGGACATATCCGGCACCGCGTTCAGAAACGGTTCCGCCATCTTGCTGCCGGCGTTCTGGCCATATTGTTGAGCGGCATTGCACGCCTTGAGGATCTCCGCTGGGTCGATCATGTTTTCTGCGGCCTTGGTCATGGTGTTTCCTTTCAGTGGGTGATGACACGAAACAAACAGCGGCAGAGAGGCTCTGGCCCCTCGTCAGCCGCCTTGCGGACAACGGAAAGACTGGATCAGCCCGGACCATAGCGGCGACGGCGAGGACAGCGACTGCCATTCGATGCGCACCGAGCCCAGGCTGCCCTGGTACAGGCGCTCGCGCCGGTCCGCCGCGCCCCCCACGCCGCGGCCGGCGTCGAAGAAGCGGAATAATGCCCACGGGCCGTCGTATTGCAAGGTATTGACGCGGCCGTCCACCGACTTCATCTGCAACCGTATCGCCAGTTTCTGGCTCTGCCCGTTCCAGTCCACCCGCTGCGGCGTGGTGGCGCCATGGGCGAAGCGCAGCGTCTGGCCGGCCAGGTCCAGCTGCGCCTCGGCCAGCTGCGAGTCCATGTCGAGGAAGCGCAACACCGTGGACACGCGCAGCCGGCCGCTGTCATCCAGCATCGTGTCGCGGATGCGGCTGGCGCTTTCATAGGCGCCGATCAGCGCCGGGCTGAGCAGTGCTTGTTTGCCGCCGTCCACGCTGCGGGCCTTCCACGGCACCGAGGCCGTGTCGACATAGGTGGCCAAGTGGTCGCGGAAATACACCGCCATCGCGCCTTGCAGCGCGAACAGCCGCTCGAAGCCTTCGACGCTGGCGTCCGCGCCGGCGCCGCGGCGGAAGGGATAACGACTGCTCAGACCCTGGTCGCAAACACCGCGGGTGGCGCCGGCCGCGCCCCGGTTCAGCACCGCCTGGGTCTGACTGGAGGTGGCGGCGCTGCCATTGTTGATCAGGTCCAGCATGATGCCGCGCACCGGTTCCGGCTGCAGGCCGGCGTCGCCGCGCAGCTTGGTGAACACGTCGTATTGCGCGGGCAACACCTGGCCGGTCTGCAGGGCGCCGTTGACCAGGCCCAGCTGGCGATACAAGGAATCGAACAAGCGCGCCAGCGGGTTGTTGCCGGCGTTGTCGTTGTTTTCCAATTGCCGGGCTATCTGGCGCAAGGCCTGGAAGTGTTCCTCCACCACCTGTTCCGGCAGCATCGTGGTGCGATAGCGCTCGCCGCTGATTTCGCCTATCAGTGTGCGCCGGCTTTTTTCCAGCCGCGATTTCTGCCTGTCTATCCAGCTATCCATGCCGCCATCGTAGTTGCCGGTCAACATGGTTTCGCGGCCGGCGAAGCGCAGCAGATTGGCCAGTGGCGATTGTGAGTTCATCAGCGCGGCCGCCAATTGCGCGGCATCGCCCAGACCCGTGACGGCGCGCACGCTGACATTGCCCAGAAAGCTTTGCCAGGCGGTGATGTAGTCCTGCAGGTATTGGCTGCGCGCGCTGTCGGCCAGTTTCTGCACCAGGCTGTCTATTTCAAAACCGTTTCCGCGCAGCGGCTCGTTGTGCAGCACCCAGCTCTGCTCTTCCAGCATCGCGCGCGCGCCGGTTTCCAGCCGCGGCAGAAAAGCGTTGCTATAGCCGGCGCGGGTATACCAGCCGGAGATCGCGGCGTCGGTGTCCGGCGTATTGTTGCGCAGCCGCAGGCTGATCGCCGAGCCGAAGCCGGCGGCGCGCGCCAGCGAGATGTCCTGAATCTGCGCCGGCAGGCCTTGCTCGCGGATATGATTGAGCACCCGGGTCACCACCGGGATCTGCGCGGCGCGCGCGCGCGCGGTCTGCACCAGGCTGGCGTCTTCCGGCGTCGCGGGCAGCTCCGGCAGCGTGATCAGCGCGCGCGCGTCGGCGATCAGCAGGCGTTTGTCCTCTTCGTTGTATTGTCCTTCGGACAAGGCTTCCCAACGATTGGCTATCCAGCGCTCCACCGCGTCGGCGGAACGATATTGCGGCCGGCACAGCATCAAATAGACCTTGAGCGTCAGGAAGATATCGCCGGGGCTGCCTTGGTTCTGCGCCTGCAAGGTGCGCTTCAGTTCGTTGTGCAGTTCCGGCATCAGCGTTTTCTGCAGATGGCGCCGATAAGTCGCGGCGGCGGTGTCCGCCACGCGGCGGTGCTCGAAAAACGGCGTGCCCAAGCCGCGCTCGGCGCTTTCCGCCTGCGCCTGGGCGTAGCGCATCTGCGCGGCCACCGCCAGCAGCGGAGAGCCGGCGCCCTGCACGCTGCCAGCCTGCTCGCGCGCCAGCGTCTTGCTCTCGTTGAACTGCGCCCAGAGATAGTCCAGATAATGGCGTTCAGCGGAATAGCCCCAGGCCATCCAGCCCAACAGGATCATGGCCAGCGTCGGCACCGGCGCCCAGCGCAGCGCGTTCAGCGCCCTCCGCTTCCATGACCGCGCCGCCGGCTGCGGCGGCTGCTCCCGAGCCAGCCGCTCGGCGGCGCTGAGGTTTTGCTCCATCAACTGCCGCTCCAAGCCAAGTTGCCGCAGCAATGGCGTCCACAGTTCGCCCAAGGGCCGGGTCGCCGGGTCGGGACCGTCGATCTCGATGTCCGCCACCTCCGCCACCGAGCCCAGCCACAGACCGCGCAAACGGGCGGCATCCTCCTCGCCGTCGCGGGCGAACAAGGGCGGCAGCAAGGCCGACAATGCCAGCCGCAATCGTCCCAGCGTTTCCACGAAACGCAACTGGGCATGATTGACCGCCGCCTCGCCGGCCAGCGGCGCGGCGAACAGCACCTGGCGCTGCACCCGCTGCTCCAGGCGATGCAGGTCGTCGTCCCAGCCGCCTTCCGCCTCCAGCGGCAAGGAAAACCCGATGCCGCGGCTCCAGGATTCCGGCTTCATCAAGCCCAGCAACGCCATCGCGCCATCCAGACGATCCAGCCTGGTCAGCGCCAAGTAGACATTGGGGCAGCGCCCCAGGCCGTCGCGCAGCTTGAGCAGATGCTGCCGCAAAATCGTCGCCACTTGTTGCCGACGCTTGGCCGCCATCGTCAATAGCTCATCGCCGCCAATGCACAGCACCACGCCGCTGACGCAGAGCCGGCCACGCAATGCCAACAAGCCTGCCAGCAGTTTGTTCCAGGCGGCGGAGGCGGCGGCATCGTAGCCGTCGCTCACATTCCACTGGCCCTGGGTGTCGAGCCAGACCGCGTCCGCGCCCAGCCGGAAATCCAGCCCCAAGCCCTGACCTATCGTCATGGCCTGCGGCGCGCCGTCGCGCAGCGACCAGTCCAGCAAGCTGCTTTTGCCGCTGCCGCTCACACCCAGCAAGAGGTAGCATGGCAGTGGCGCGCCGTCGCGACGGCTCAATTGCTGCTGCAACTGCCGCAAGGTATCGTCGATGTAATCGGGTGGAGCGGGCTCCGGCTCGGGCTCCGGCGGTGGCTTGGGCGCGCGCCTGAGCGAGCGCGGCGCGGCCAGCAAGCGGGCCCAGAGCCGGCACAGCAACGGCCAGAAACCCCAGAGCAAGACTGCCGCCACCAGAATCTGCCGCAGCAGCAGCCAACCCAGCGGCCGATAAACCCCGATGGAAATCAAGGGCCCCACCCACCAGATCGTCAGCGCGATCAATACCGCGATCAGAATACGCAGGCTATGCCGGATCATGGCTGTTGCTCCTTGGCGCCGAGACCGAACGGCTCCGGCCCGCCGGCGGTATCGGGCGGCGGAGCGGCGGCGTGGCCGGAACTTGCCGCCGACGAAGCTTGGCCGCCCCCCAGGGAAATGCCGGCCACCTTCCACAGCACATCGACGCGCCGATTACGCGCATAGGCCTCCGGCGTGCGCGCCGCATCCAGCGGCGCGCTTTCGCCAAGGCCTGAGGAATCGATACGGCGCGCCTTGGCGTTGTCGGGCGCTTGCGCGCCGCCGGCGACGGCGGTCTGGCGCAGCATGTCGGCCACCGAGCGGGCGCGCGCTTCCGACAGCCGTTGATTATTGGGAAACGCGCTGGTCTGGATAGGCACGCGGTCGGTATGGCCTATCACTTCCAAATCCCCCGGCCATGGCGCGAAGGCCTGGCCCAACCGCACGATGTTCTTCTGAAACGACGCGCGCACTTCGGCCTTGCCGACATCGAAAGCGCCGTCGCTGCGGAAGATCAGCAGCCAGCCCTGCGGATGTTTATAGGCCACCAGCCAGCCTTCGGACAGCAGTTGCGGCAACGGTGGCGGCAAGGCGGTGGCCAGGTTGATGGCCCGCGCAGGCGGGGTCCAGGCCGCCAGCGCCTCGCGCAGACGCCGGCCCTGCTGGTCCAGGCTGGCCGTGGCCAGGCCATAGGTCAGCGCGGTGGCCGCCAGCGCGATGACCGCCACGCGCCAAGGCGTCAGCCAACGCTGTTTCGGCGGCGGCGGCTCGGGGGCCGGCGTCACCGCCGGCGGCGTGATCAGTCCGGTGCCCAGCGGGGCCGGCTCTTGCTGGCGCCATATCGTCGCGTGCAGTTGTGAACGCAAATCCTGCAGCAGCACCTCGCCGCGCTCCAGCACCCGATAACGCCCCTGCCAGCCCAGCGCCAGCACCAGCTCGTACCAGGCCAGCAGCTGCAAGGGAGGCGGCTCGTGACGCAAGCAGCGCTGCAGATCGGCGAATGCGTCCTCGCCGCCCCAGGCATCGTCGTGGAATTCCACCAGCAAGCTGCGTTCGCCGTCATAAGGCTGCTGGCCGGCGCCGCGCGCCGCGTCGTTGCAGATTTCATCCAGATAAGTGCACAGCAGATAGCTGGCGTCCTGTGCCTGCTGCCATTCGCAGCCGGCGCTGCCCAGGCGTTCGCGAAACAGCTTGAGCTCCAGGCCCAGCTGCGCGCGAATCTGCAGCTGGCTTTCCGCGGCCTCCAGCATGCGCCGCAGTTGCAGCACAGCCGGCATGGCGTGGGAGATAAAGGGATTGTCCCAGTGCGCCAGTTGCTGGCCGGCCTTGAACAGCGCGGCCCGCGCGCCCGCTCGCTGATAGACCAGCATCGCGCCGTCCGCTTCGCTTTCCGCGCCGCTAGTGTCCGCCAGCGATGGCGCGGCGGAAGCCGGCTCCAGCGCGGGCTCCGGAACAGCCGGCTCCTGCTCCGCGTCCTGAATGTCCGCTTGCGATCCGGGCATCAGCAAGGGCAGGTTTTCCAGCTGGCGGCGCATGGCGCTCTCCATCATGGAGCTGTTCAGATGCGCGGAGGAGGCTCGCCGGAAAATCGAAGAAAAATTATGCAGCAGGTTCATCGCGGCTCACTCTTTTGTATTCTTGGATCAGGCGACCTTGCCTTCGCGCAGCCCCCAGGCTTCGAAACGCAGATCCTGGAAGTCGCCGACAATGCGCAAAGCCAGCGCCGAACCCGCGAAGGCCTGCGCCCAGAACGGGTCGCTGGATTCCACTTCGAAATACACGCTTTGCGCGTAATACGGCACCTGGCGCGGCGGATTGGGCACCGGGATCAGCCGCGCGCCCGGCAATTGCAGATCCACCAGCTTCTGGATCTGTTCCACCGCGCCCAGCTTGGCCTGCTGCGGCAACAACTGGCGCAGCTTGTCCGCCGGCATCGCCGCGGAGAAGGCGAACACCATTTTCTGCAGCTGCCACTGGCGGTCCACCACGCAGACATGGACCTGATCGCCACGATCTTCGAATCTAAGCGGCAGCACCGGAGTTTCAATCACACGGGCCAAGGCATAGCGCAGAGTGGCGGCCAAGGGTTCGAAACTGGCCTGCAAATCGTCGTGGCGGTAGGCGAACTGGCGCTCAGCCAGCGTCTCGTCGACGCCGGGCAGCACGCTGAGCCGGCCCAACAGGCCGATCAGCTCTTGGAACAGCAGCGCCGGCGGCAATGGGTCGAAGGCATCCAAGTGCGCCAGCCGCATCCGGTATTCAGCGATCCCTTGGCGCAACATCAGCTCGATCAGGTCGGCCAGGCCGCCGCCGGCGGACAAGACCCGCAGCCCGGCGCTGCCCGCCAGCCGTACTTGCAGCGTGCTTTGCAACTCCTCGATCAGCGCGCGCAGCGTCTGGTGGGCGCGGCTGTCCAGCAAGGGCGGCACAAATCGCGCATCCAACTGCGGCGCCAGCGCGCTGCTGCGGCCATCCACCCTGGCGAAGGGCAAGGCGGTTTCATCGGCGCGCAATTGTGATTGCCAGCACAGGCGCGTCATCATGCGACCGGTTTCCAGCGTCAGCCGGCGCGGCGAACCCGGCGCGTCCAGCCCTATGCTGAGGTCGGACACCTCGGTGGCCACCGCGCGGTAGCGGGCCGGCGCGGCGATGTCGCCGAAGGCCATGTCCGGGCCGCCGCTGCCGGCGGCCGGCAAGGCCAGGCAGGCGATATCGCCCGCCTGGGCTTCCGCGGTGCCCAGCGGCGCCGGCAGCGGATCATGCGCCGGCAGCGCGAACGGGGTGCCGTCCGGCAGCACGCCGGTGGCGGCGCGCAGGCCCAGCCGGCCCAGTCCCAGCCCGTCGCTGTCCACGTCCAGCAATGAAAAGCCCCAGCCATGGCTGGACACTTGGCTCAGTCGCAGCTTGAACAGATGGGCCAGATGGCGCTCCTGCTGCTGAAAATGCTGGGTTTCGATCAACATGCCATCGCTCCAGGCGACTGGCCCTACCGGTAAAACGCTCATAGATTCCTCTCCTCACGGACAGCTGCCGCCTTGCGCGGCCTGCGCGCCGGCTTGCGCTCAGGCAGGGCGGCCGGGGTCTCGGCGATCGGCGGCGCCTTGTCCGCAACCGGCGGTGCGCCATCGGCGAGCGGTGGCGTGACCGGAGGCGTCAACGCATCGACAATGCGGTTGCGTTCCAGCTGCACCGCCAGATGGATCAGCTTGCGGCCGTCGACGCGGATGCGCAGCGGCGCATAGCCGGGCGGTTTCGCCGCGAAGTCGGCATCCACCAACAGCCATACCGGATCCGAGCCAGCGGCCGGCAACAATACTTGCTGCACCTGTCCTGGCGCGATCACTTGGCGCGCTTCGGCCGTGATCTCCTGGCCGCGCTGGACGCATAGGCTGTCATCCAGCCCAGTCGACGGCGTCCAGCTGGCCTCGCGCGCCACATATAGGCAGACTTGAACCGGCCGCGGGCCGCCGCCGCTGTTGTTGAGCTGCGCGCCGCCCACCAGGGTGACGTGCAACTGGCGCGGCCCCTCCTCGCTCCGAACCGGGCTCAGCGGCGGCAGCAAGGAAGGCAGCAGCGCTGGCAGCAGGGAGGAGCAGCCGGCCAGCAGGCCCGGCAGCACCCAGAGCGCCATCAGGCAAGCGCTCTTGCGCATGGCATTCACTAAGAAATCCTTACCTTGGTTTGCGATGGGCTGACCACCAAGCCCGTGGTATTGCGGGTATTCTGGCTGGTCGTGTCATCGGCATGGGTCGGCGTGGGAGCCGCGCAGGTCATGACCTTCGGCTTGGCGGTGAGATATTCCATGGTTCCCTTGATCGCGCCACTTCCGCACCCACCCCAACTGCCTTCGTTTCCGGAGGAGGTCGCCACCTGTGTTGCCTGGTTATGCTCCGGCGCCCCTTCGATTAAAAGCTTGTGGCAGGGATTAACCGCATCGCTCAGTTTGGCCGTGTTGACATAGCAGCCCGGCACGCACACCACAGGTATCTTGCACATATCACAAGGCGCCACGGCCTGGCCGCTTGCGCCAGAGGTGTTTTCAAACCCCATGCCCGTTCTCCTTAGCCCAGGTGGATTTGGCCGGCATCCAGCTTCAGCAGCGAGGACGAGGTCAGCGTGGCGCTGGCGGCATGCAGGCCGAGATGCCGCTCCACATGCAGCAACTGGCTGCCGCATTGCGTCAGGTCCGAACCGCCGATATGGGTCTGCCGCTCCTGAGCGCGGGTGCCGATCTGCTCGGCACGGCTGTTCAACTGGCGGCCATGGAGGCTTAATTCGCCATCGGCGTGCAAGCGCAGTTCGCCGGCCTGCACTTGCACGCTGGCGACGCCGAAGTCCAGCACGCAATGCGCCATCGCATCGTCGCGCTCCAGGATCGCCAACACCCAGCACGCCTCGTCGGAGAGCGCCAGCTGGACCAGATCGCCGCGTTGCGGCCTGGGCTGGCAGCCAAACGCGACCCTCGCATCCAACGCCGCGCCCGAGGCCAGCCGCACCCGGCAGGCGCCGGACTCCGCCGCGTCCACCCTGCCCTGGCGCAAGCCGTTGGCCTTGTCCTCGATCTTGGCGCGGGGCGCCGACACCCGCAGCCATTGCAATACCGCATCGCTTTCGCTCTCGGTTTGCGGCGGCGCCACGCTAGGCTCTGCTAGTGGTTTCATCACGTTTCTCCTCTGGGGCCGGGCTGAACGCGCGCGCGCCAAGCCTGGGTTTGCTCAAACTTTTGATCGCTGAAAACGGCGCTGGCGGTATCGGCGGCCTGCCACGCGTCGCGGGGCTGGCCTATCAGCCGGCCATGGCGGCAACTGCCGCCGGACAGCCTGACTTGCCGCAATTCCGCGCCGCAGGCATCCAGTCCGTCCAGCTCGGCGCCGCTGAGGTCCACCCGCTCCAGCCGCGCCCGCCGCAGCCAGATGCGCGGCGCGTGCAGGTGGCTGAGCTGGCAATCCTCCAGACGGGCGCCATCGAAAAGCGCCTGCTCCAAGTCGCAGCCGGTGAACTCCAGCTGGCAGAGCCGGCTCTGCTCGAAATTGGCGCCAGCCAACCGGCTGTCCTGCAGCCGTCCACCGCGCCATGCGCTGCCGGACCAGGCGGCCTGGCGCAAGCGGCAGGACTCCAAGCTCATGTCTTCCAGCTCGCAGTAGAGCCAGCGGGTATTGATGCCCTGACAATCCAGCAAGGCCATCCGCTGTGCTTGGCTCAAGCCGACGATGAAGTTGTCAAGTTCCGCGCGTTGAATGCGCACATCGGCGAGCCGGTTCTTGATCCAGGCGCTGGCCTGCCAGGTGCCGCCGGATAGCAGGCAGCGCCGCAGCAGGCTATTGACGAAGGAAACATGGGCGCCGCGCAGTTCCAGCATCCGCCATTCCTCCGCCTCCAGCGCCACGCAGATGAAGTTTTTCCACGCGCATTGCCGCCAGTCGCTGTCGCGCGCGCTCACGTTTTGCCAGAACACTTTTTCGAACACGCAGTCTTGCCATGCGCAGCGCTGGAAGCGGCATTGCTCGCAATGGACTTGGCGCCAGACATTGCCTTCAAAGCGGTTGTCGTCGAAACGGCAATCGCGGAAGCGGACATCGCTCAAATGATGTTCCCGCCAATGCGCGCGCTCGAAATGGCAGTCGATGTACAGCATGCCGCTGAGCGCCTGCCCCGGGGCCTGCTCGCTGAAGTGCTGGCCGCGCACTTCCCGCGGCAGCGCCGAGGGCGCGCTCACGCGCTTCTCCGTGGCAAATCCTGCAAGCCGGCATCCAGATTGCCCTGCCAGCCGCCGGCCGCTGCAGGCAAAATCCAGGCGGTATTGGCGTCGATCAGATTGCAGTCCTCGAGCCGGCTCTCGCTCAGATCGGCGCCTTGCAGCGCGACGTCGCGCAGCGAGCAAGCCTGAAAAACCGCGCCGGCCAGATTGGCGTTCACCGCCTTGGCGCCATCCAGCACGCAGCCGTTCCAGCGCGAGCCGGGCGCTTGCAGCTTGCCGATGCAGAAATGGAGGCAGGTGCAATATTCGAGGTGCACGCCATCGGCCTGCAGCGCCTGCCAGCAACACTTGGTCAACTCGCAGTCCTCCAGCAGCGCCTGCTTGAGGCTGCTGTGATAGGAGATCACCGCCAGGGTCAGGCCACAGCGTTGCCAAAGACTGGCGGACAAATCGCTTTCCAGCGCGCTGAACTTCAATAGTTGGCAGTGGCGCCAATGCGCGCCGCGCAACGCGCTGCGCACCAGGTCCAAGCCATCGGCCCGTACCTCCTCGACGCGCCAGTTCTCGCCGGTGACTTGGTAGAAACTGACCCGATCCCAACGCATCTGCGCTACCCGGCCCTGGTCTCCGCCCTGCCCTTGCACGGTCACCGCCTGCCAGCTGCCGCCGATGAAAACCACCCCGTCCAGCCGGCAGTCTTCCAGATTGACGCGCTGTAAGACGGCCTCATGCCAAGCGCTCCGCTCCAGCTTGCAACGTTGGGCGCCCCCATCGGTCCAGCTCACTTGCTCCAGCCGCGCGCCGGTAAAGGAGCAGTCAACGAAGCTGACTTGCTCGAAACGGCACTGGCGCCAGCTACAAAGATCAAAACGGCATTGTTCGAAGCGCATCTGCCGCCAATGACGCTGTTCGAAGTCCAGTCCGCTCAGGTCTACGCCACTCAGCGTTTGCTCGCACAGCTCGCCGGCTTCGTCCTGCTCCAGGCGCTGACGCCAGTCAATACGGGAGGAAGCCGCCGTGGGTGTTGTTGCCAAGCACTTTTCGCTGTCGCGCGCAAAGGCTCGCAACTTGATCTGGTCTCGCTGCGCCTGTTCAAACGCTTGCCATTGCTGCCGCATGCGGTCACCGATTTGCTCGTGGCTGAGTGGCGCGGGCGCCTGGCCGGGATGGTCTTCCACCGCCAGAATCTGCTCCCATACCCAGCCGCGCCCCGGATCCGGCATCAGCGGGTGATCTGACAACAGCATCGGGTCTTGATCGGCCACATCGGCCCGGCGCCACGCAAAAGCCTTCAGCCCAGCCAGGTCCAGCGGTTCGGCGCAGTCCTTCAAGGCCACCAGCAACTGGCTGATGTCTTCCTGCAAGGGGTAGTCCAAGGGCAGGAAACCGTTCCACCACATTACGCCCAGGTCCCAATCCGGCAAGAACCAGACCGTCTGCAGCGCCAGCTCCGCTTGCTCGGACAAGGCGCCCGCGTGCCGGCCGGCCAGCGCCACGGCGGTCAGCGCCGGCAGCTTGCCGGCAAAGCCTTGCCCGGCCGGTCCCATGCCCCGCAATGCAAAACACTCGCCGCTGCGCCAAACCCGCTCCCGCGACCACTGATCCGGCGCGGCCTGCTGGAATATCCGCAAGTCGGTTGCCGCCGGCCAGCCCAGATGAGTGCCATCTTCCGCCATCGCCGCGATCGAGCGCGGCCTGGCCGGTTGCCACTGCCGCCGTTCCGGCCAGTCCAAGCCCAGCGGCCCCAAGGCCGCCAGCGCCGCCGGCTTGGCGCCCAGGCCGCACAGCAATTGCAATGGCGGGGTATGCGACGGCAGGCCGCAAGGATTGGCGCCGTCATGGCCGGCGGCGGCTTGGCGATGGTCTAGTTCCAGGCTGGCGCGCAAGCAGCCGTCGGCGCCGAGCTGGCCCGCCGCGTGGCAAGACAATCTCTTGCCAACCTTGCCCAGTTCCGCGCTCGCGCTCCAATTCACCGAGCCTTCCGGCTCGCGTCCGCCGCGATAATGCGCGTGGCCCAGCAGCAGCCACTCCGCATGCTGCTTGGGCATGCCGGGCTCGAACAAGGGCACCGACGGCGCCGCCGCCTTGATCGCCTCCCAAACCGACGCCTCATGCGCCAGCACCCGGGGATCGCTGAGCCGGAACCCTATGCCGACGCCGAGCCGCAGTTGCGCCTGGCTGCCGATCTGGGTGCGCGATGTGGAAATCAACGCGGCCTGCGGCTTGATGTGTGTGGTCATGCGCTTTCCCTTCTCTCTGTGTGGACAAATCCACCCGTGGCGTGATGCCTCAGTTTTTTATCTGCATGCCCAGCTGCTTCAGATCCACTCCGGTATCCGAGTAAGAGGCACCGACATAGGAGAAGCTGGCTCCGGTAGTCGTCATCGAGGTGCCGGTACTGGCGACATGGGAACCGACGCAACTGACCGAGGAACCTGTGGTCGACATCGAGGAGCCAGTGACGTTGGTGGCTGAACCGACGGTCGACATTGAGGTACCGACGACGTTGGTGGCTGAGCCGGTGGTCGACATCAGCTTGCCAGTGACGTTGGTGGCTGAGCCGACGGTCGACATTGAGGTGCCGATAAAGTGGGTGGCTGAGCCGACGGTCGACATTGAGGTGCCGGTAACGCTGATGGCCGAACCGACATCCGATATAGCGGTGCCGATCACGACCTTGTTCGTGCCGGTAATCCCGATATGCTTGCCGGTCACAGAGCAAGAGGTGCCGGTGTACGACGATGAAACGCCGGTCATGGTTTGCGACTTCCCCGTGGCCGCGACATGGACGCCGGTCAACGCGGTGGAGAGCCCGATCAGGCTTTGCGAGGCGCCGGTCACCGAGGTGCTGGTGCCGGTCAAGGAGGTGACAACGCCGGAAAAGGTGGTGTTCACTCCGATGAATTGGGTAATAACGCCAAAGAAATTATTCAATGAACCCGTGAAGTTGTTTGTCACCCCGGAAAAAGCGGTATTGATGCCGGTGAAGCCGGTGGCTACCCCGGTGAAGGTGGTGGATAGTCCGGTAAAACTGGTGGATACCCCGGTGAAGCTGGCCGACAGGCCGGTAAAGGACACCGATACGCCGGTATAGCTGACCGAGGCGCCGGTGACCGTGGTGGCGGTGCCATTTACCGAGGTATTCATGTCCTGGCCCACCGCTTCCGAACTATTGCGTTCCGTGGTCCGCTGCATATCGCGTTCGGCGTGGATCATCACCCGCTCGGCGCCGCGTTGGTCGTCGAAGGTGATCTGGCTGGCGTGGTTGTAACGGCCATGCTTCAAGGAGCGCGTGACCAAGCCGGTGTAGCGGATGTCCTTGGGCAAGTCATACGGCGTCGGATTGTCACCGTTGTAGACAATGCCGGTCACCATCGGCCGGTCCAGATCGCCGTCGACATAAGTCACCAGTACCTCCTGGCCGACGCGCGGCATCGCCAGCACGCCCCAGCCCTTGCCCGCCCAGGCTTGCGACACCCGGATCCAGCACGAGGCATCTTCTTCCTGGGTCTTGTAGCGGTCCCAGTGGAAGTGCACGCGGATGCGGCCCAGCGCATCGGTGTGCACCTCCGCGTTCACCGGCCCCACCACCGTCGCGCTCTGGATGCCGGGCAGCATCGGTTTCGGCGTCTGCCGCAGCGGTCGGAACGGCCGGTCGTCCGCCATCGCCCGGAACAGGCACTGCACATTGCGTCCCTGGCCGCTGCTGTCCGGACCATCCTGCAAAAAAATCAGTTGGCTGGCCGATACATAGTAACGGCGGTTGCGCGCCGCATCCGGATGCCCATCCAGCGTGAACGCGCCACCGGTGGCCAGGCCACGCGCATTGGCCATGCCGGTGAACTGGTGGGAATCCGCCTGCAATGCCTCCAGGCGCAACCGCGCCAGCCGGTCGCCGCCGGCCTGATGGTTGTAACCGGCGCCGTAGTCGTAATGCTCCAGCCGGATGCCCTCCAGACCGGGGTGGTTTTCCCGGGCGTCGCTGTCCAGGCGGTTGGACGGCGCGTGGTAGTCGAAGTCGCGCAGCGCGACATTGGTTGGCCGCACCCGCCGTCCGCGCTGCAGCCGCTGCACGCCCTCCCTCCCCGGCAGCGGACGAAACTCGTCTCCATCCGGCAGAAAACTCAGCCAGTCGTAGCCGGCGGCCAGATCGTCGAAGCGCTGGGTGTCGGACAGCACCACCACATGGCGCTCCAATTGATGCTCTATCCAGAAATAGATGCCCTCGTCTTCCAGCAGACGCTTGACGAAATTGAGATCGGACTCAAGGAACTGCACGCAGTATTCGCGCGCCTCATAAGCGTGCTCCAGTTCGAAGCGGAAGTCCGGCCGCTGATGCTCGCCGAACACCTGCTCGACGATCTGCGGCACCGTCAACTGCTGGAACACCCGGCAGTTCTGATTCTCCGCCAGAAAGGACAGCCAGCTGCCCAGCTCCAGCGCATAGGTGTAGCGGTCCTGGGTCTGGCCGGTGTCGTGGCCGCCCAGCACCTGGCAGTGGAATGGACGCGTGCCGGCGGCGCCCAGGTCTATCTCCAGCCCCAGCCGCGTGCCCAATAGGCCGTCCAGATCCAATGCCGGGTCGGCGCAGCTGATTTCCAATTGATAGCTGGGCTCCTGCGACAGACGCTCATCCGTCTTGAAGCTTAGCGCGATGCTGTCCGCGTCCAGTATTGGGCTGTGCAGTTCGATCAGGCGCATGTGATTTCTCCAGAAAGGTCGGATTCTGATGGCGCGTCCGGCGGTAGTTGCAGGACGGCCTCCTCGTCGAAAACCAACTCCAGCCGTTCGGCTGCGCTCAGCCGCACGCTGCGCAAGGCGCGGTCGGCCGCATGCGCCTCCAGCACGCCGCGGGCGATGCCCGGCATCACGCGTTGCCGCAGCAGGTCGCCCACCGCGCGGCCGCTGGCCGGGTGACGCGCCACCGCGCGGGCGATCCAGTCGGCGCTGGCCGCGTCCGCGCGCCAATCCAGGCCATTGGCGTTCAAGCGTAGGCCGATCTCCTGCAAGGCCTGGCGCGCAATGCCTGCCAGGGCCGGCTCGTCCAGCGGCCGGAATGCCACCACCTGCATCCGCGCCAGCAAAGCGGGGGCGAAGCGGCGCTGCAGCCGTTCGCGCGCCAGCGCGTCCAGGCGCGCCTGGCTGCAATCCGGGTCGGTGGCGCAGGCGGCTTCGATACCGGCGTCGCCCAGATTGCTGGTCAGCAGAATCAGGCAATTGCGGAAATTGACGTGCCGCCCCTCGCCGTCTTCCATCCAGCCCTGGTCGAACACCTGATAGAACATCTCGTGCACGTCCGGGTGGGCGCGGTCGAACTCGTCCAGCAGCAGCACGCTGTAGGGCTTCTTGCGCACCGCCTCGGTCAAGCGGCCGCCGCGGCCGTAGCCGACATAGCCTGGCGGCGCGCCCTTCAGCGTGGACACGGTGTGGGCTTCCTGGAATTCATTCATATTGAAGCGCAGCAGATTGCGCTCGCCGCCGAACAAGGCCTGCGCCAGCGCGACCGCGGTCTGGCTCTTGCCGCTGCCGGTGGGGCCGGTCAGCATCATCACCGCCAACGGCCGCCGCGGGTCGCCCAAGCCGGAGTGCGCCACTTGCAGCGCTTCGACAATGGCGTCCAACGCCTGCTGCTGGCCCTGGATGCGCAGGTTCAGTTCCTGCCGCAAGGCCATCAGCCGCCGCGCCTCGTCCTGGGCCATTTGCGTGACCGGGATCCGGGTCCATTCCGACAGCACCTCGGCAATGGCGTGCGCGTCCACCCAGGGCCGCACCAGCCGCTCCGATCCGCTCAGCGCATCGGCCCGGGCCGGGTCGCCGTCACCTGTTTTCAAGCCCTCCAGCCAGGCATCCACCTCGGCGCGCTGCGCGTGCAACGCCGTTTCCATCTCGTCGGCGCGCGCGGCGGCCTCGGCGCCGGCGCGCTCCAGCTCCGTTGCGTCATCCGACGCGGCCAGGCCCAGCTGCGCATCGCTGGCACGCCAACGCAGCGCCAGCTCCGTGATCAGCTCCTGATGGCGCAGCCGGTCCAGCGCCGCGGGCCGGCAGCTCTGGCTCATAGCCACCCGCGCGCAGGCGGTATCGAGCAGGCCTATCGCCTTGTCCGGCAACTGCCGTGTCGGCAGATAGCGCCGCGACAAGGCCACCGCGGCGCGCAAGGCGGCATCGGCGATGCGCACATCGTGATGATCGGAAAAACGTGGCGCGATCATGCGCAGCATGTCCACCGCGGTATCGTCGTCCGGCTCGTCCACCGCCACCGCCTGGAAGCGGCGCACCAGCGCGGCGTCCGGTTCGATGAACTGCTTGTATTCCGACCAAGTGGTGGCGGCCAGCATCCGCAGCTGGCCGCGCGCCAGCATGGGCTTGATCAGATTGGCGGCGTCGCCGGTGCCGGCATTGCCGCCGGCGCCGATCAAGGTATGGGTTTCATCGCAAAACAGGATGATGGGCGCCGGCGAGGCGATCACCGCGTCTATCACCGCGCGCAGCCGCTGCTCGAATTCGCCGCGCAGGCCGGCGCCAGCCTGCAGCCTGGCCACGTCGAGCGCCCAGATCTGCGCGCCGCGCAGGCCGGGCGGCACTTCGCCGCGCTGAATGCGCTGCGCCAGCGCCTCGGCCACCGCGGTTTTGCCGACACCGGCCTCGCCCACCAGAATGGGATTGTTCTGTCGCCGCCGCGACAGCACGTCGATCACCGCGCGCAATTCGGCGTCGCGGCCTATCACCGGGTCCAACTCACCGGCCGCCGCCTGCTCGCTCAAGCTGACCGCCCATTGCCGCAGCACCGCGGCGGGGTCAGCGGCGGCCTCGCCGGCCAGCGCCGCGGACGGCGCGTCGGCGGCTTCCGGCCAAGCACCGGCCAACGCCTCGTAACGCGCGACGATGTCGTCCAGCGCTAGCTTCGCCAGCGCCTGGCCCGCCCTATGCTGCAGCCAGCGCCGTGTCGGCTCCTCGTCCAGCCAGGCCAGCAGCAAATGACCGCTGCGCACCTTGGCCGCGGGTGCGGCGATCTGACTCCAGCTGATGGCAGGGGCCGCGCTGCGCTCCAGCGCCGGCGAAATGTCGCGCAACGCCTCGCCGCCGGTTTCAGCGGCATCCAACGCCTTGCCTATGCGTTGCAGCGCAGTGGCTGGGTCGCACTCGAGCGCCTCCAGCAGCAGCGCGACATCGCTGTTGGCGTGGCGCAGCAGGCAGTACAGCCAATGATCCAGGTCGACCAGCGCGTGCCGGCGCGATCGTCCCAGCGCGGTGGCCTCGACCAGCGCCTGGTATGCGGTAGGGCCTAGACGGCCGAATATGCGTTCTCGGTTCACAGTCTTGGATCCTGGAAAGAGTCATACACGGTGAGCGTCCGAAGCGCGTTGCCGGGGCGGGACCATGCGTCCACCCCCAGGCGCATGCGCCCCACTTTGCCGGCCAGTTCCGGCCGGGTGCGGACCTGAATCTGGATGACCGGAGCCGCCTGGCCAGCGGCGAAATCGGCGGCGATGGCGCGCATCGCCAACATGGCGGCGGCACCGCGCTGCCAGCGGCAAAACTCGGCGGCGTCGATGGGGCCAACCCGGATCTCCAATGCCTGCTGCGCGTCCCAAATCCGCCCGCCAACGCGCCAGCGTCCAAGTCGGCGCGGCCCGCCGGCGCCGCGCAGCGGCACCCAGCGTCCCCGGCGCGGCATCAGCCGCACCGGCACGCCGAAATAGCCGGCCAGGATTTTGCGCAAATCCGTCAAGGAGCGACTGGGCGCGTGATAGGCCCCCGGCGTGCCAAAGCGGCAAGACGCGGCATCATGGTTCCGCTCTTCCGCGCCGGATGGCGGCATGCCGGCCAGCGCGGCGACGCGCTCGGCGAAGGGGTGGCGGCCGCGTTCATAGCCCAAGACCGGATGCATCGCCGCGCGGGCGGCATAGTGCAGCCAGGCCAGATCGCCGCAGGCCAGGTTGACGAAGCGTTCGAAGGCGGCGTTGCGCTCCAGCCGCCGCTCATGCAGGGCATGCTCGGTGACATGCAGCGGCAAGGGGCCGTAAGGGGCGAACAAGCCGAAATGGCGGCAGGTGACGTTGACGTGTGGCGTGCCGCCCTCTTCTGCCGCCGCGTCCAGTTGCACCGCGCTGATTTCGGCGCTGGCGAAGCGCATGTCGGCGGCCTGCTCCAGGCTCAGCCAATCCGGCCGCCGCCGCAGCCGGAACGGTGCGCCGGCTGTCGGCTGCCGCCACTGCCAGGCTTCCACCCGACGCATCAGCTCGAAAAAAGTGCGTTGCGGGCTCAGCTCCCGCTGTAGCGGCTGTCGCTTCATTGCAGTTCTCCATCGTCGCGCGAGGTATTGCCGTGCTGACTGGCTGGCTCGCCATCCAGCAGCACGCGGACCTCGATGCCGTCGTTCAAGCTGACGGCCTGAGCCAGCGCCTGGGCCAACAGCCGACCGAATAGCCAGCCGCCGCGGTCAGCGTGCATGACGGCGGCGATATCCAGCTCCACCCGGGTCGCTCGCACCAACGCCTGCGGCGAGGCGCGGCCAGCGGCGAGAAAGCAGATTTGCGCGTGAGCGGCCCTCAGGCTGTCGATGCGCTGGCGGTCCAGCTGACATTCCGGCTGCGCGGCCAGCCGCAGCTGCTCCGCCAGCCGCGCGCCTATGTCCTGGCGCGCCGTGTCGCGCAGGCTCAGCGGGTTCAGGCCGATCTGAGCCACCGCCGACCAGCAGCGCTCCAAGGCCGGAATCGGCCGCGGGGCGCTGGCCGGCCACAAGCACTCCAGCCGTTGCACCGCTCCGCCCCCCTCCATCCTCAACTCGGCGCCCGGCAAGTCTTCCGGCCGCCAGCCCCGGTCCGCCACCAGCGCGCGGCCGGTCAGCGTCGCGATGTCGTCCAGGCCGATATCGCCGGCGCAGGCGGAAATGGTGATCAAGTCATGGCTGCCCAGAGCGTCCGGATAGCCATGACGTGGCCCCAGGCTCTGCAAGGCCGGCTCACGCCGCAGCGAATAACGCGCCGCCGCCGGCCCGCTCTGATAGCCGCCGGCGTCCAAGGCCGGCCGCGCCTCGCGCGAACGGCCGTTGCTGTCGCAGACATTGACTTCCAGCAAACGCCACAGGTGGTGCTCGGCCGGCCGCATCCGGTCCACCGGCATCCATTGCTCGGTCTGGTTCGGGTCGTAAGGCACCGGGTCCAACCGCTTGGGATAAAGATTGATCGCCGGGGTGGCGAACAGGCGGAACTGTCCGGTGTCGACTTCACCGATCAAGTCCGCCGGCGGATGGCGCAATGCCAGGATCAAGTCAAAACCGCGCGCCGATGGCGCCCGCGCCGCCAGCGGACCCAGCACGTCCAATTCCACGCTGAGCAGCCGCGCCGGCTGGGCGAAGTATTCGCGCAGGATGCGCAAGCCGGGCAGCCCACCCGCATCGGCGGGCAGCAATGCCTCGTCCTCGTCGGTGGCGGACAGGCGCAGGCAGCCTGCGGGCAGCTCCAGCATGGTCTCGCCACCCTGGTCATCGTCGGCTGTCGCATAGCAGGCGCCAACATCGGCCAGCAGCGCGCGGTGCAAGGCATAAGCGCGCGGCAAGTCGCCGGCCAGGCTCAATTGCAGCGGCTTGGCCCTGCCGTCCGCGGCCAGCAGTTCACGCAAGGCGGCATTGCCTTCCAGCCGGAAACTCAGGCGCAAGGCCGCTTGCGAGGATGCCAAGCGCCGCGCCAGCGCGGCGGACACGCCACCCAGGCTGCGGCTGCATTCCGCCCGCTCCAGGCGCAAAGGCAGCAACGTCACTTCGCGCGCGGTGGCGAACGTCACCGGCCGCGCGCGGCCGGGCAAGCTGGCATGGATCAGAGCGCCGCGAGGCACGCTGTGGCCGCGGAAAGCTTCCGGCGAGCCGAAATCCGGGTGCAAGGCGAAGCTGGTGATGGCGGGGGTGGCGCTCAAATAGAGCGGGCAAAGCTGGGTCAGGGCCTGGCGCGCGAATTCGGCGCCCTCCAGATCCAGCCGGGTCTGCACTCGGGCCGACAAAAAGGCCACGCCTTCCAGCAGCCGCTCGACAAAGGGATCGGCCACCGAGTTTGGTTTTAGACCCAGCGCCGGCGCGATCTGCGGATGCTCTTGGGAGAAACGCGCGCCGGCCTCGCGCAGGTGGCGCAATTCATTATTGTAGTGATCGAGGAAGTTCATCCGTCCGCTCCCGTCTCCGCCGCGCGCGGCAAGCTGAAATAAGCGTCCAGATAATCCAGGGTCAGGCTAAAGCGCAGCGCAGCGCCGCCGTCGCGAGCGATGGCGGCGATATCGAAATACAGCCGCTGACGTTCCAGCGCTCCAGTGCCGGAGCGCGCGCTCACCTCGATGCTGGCGGGGTCCAGGCGCGGCTCGAAGCCGCGGATCACCGCGCGGATGTGCGTGCTGACCCGTGCTGGATCGATCTGGCTCGACCGCCCCTCGGCCAACGGCGGCTGACCATAGTTCCACACCGAGTTCATCAGCTCGCCGCCCGCCGCCAGCGGCAGTCGGGCCCCGCGCAACGCGGCGTTCATCAAATGCGTCAGTTCGCGCGCCAGGCTGGCGGCGAGCGCATCGCGCCCGGAGCGCGCGGAGAGTTGGTCGTACAAGCGTGGCGTCATGGCTGTCCGGCGCCGCCTGCGCGGCGCCGTCCTGTGAAGAAGTAAGGGAACCCTGCGCGGGCCTACACCGCCGCGTTCAGCTTCAGGTCATAACCCGCCTTGATCACCGCGCCCATGGTGCCGTCGTTGCGCTGTTCGCGGTATTCGAACTCGATCTTGGCGAAGTTGATCTTGATCTCGTCGGTGGGCAGCACGCTGTCCACGTCGCCGCTGCCATGCCCCATGCTGGCGTAAGGCATATTGCCCAGGGTGCGGAAGGAGGACACCAAGCCGCTGGCGAAGGTGATGATCATGAAGTCCTGCTGGCCCTTGCCTGACTTGCGGCAGATCAGCTTGGCGCGCGGAATATGCTCGCCGGTGGCGCACATCAGGAACAGCTTGGGCGAGGCCTTGTTCGAGACCATGCGGAATTCGAAGTCCTTCATTTCCACCTTGCCAGCGCCGCCGCCGCTGCCAAAACCCCATTTGCCCGAGTTCTCCTCCGCCCATTGCCAACTCTGGATCTGGATCAGGCCCGAATATTGCTGGTCCGTCGATTCGCCCTCGACGCCTTCAATCTGCAAAAAGTAGTCAACCAGTGCATTTGCCATGTTGCGATACTCCGAATGAAAGATGATGGTTATGCCGGACCTGAGACTGAGTGCAGACGCCGGAGGAGCCAGGTCGTTTCCTCCCCCGCGCCGGCCGGACCGCCCAAGAGGCGGTCCGACGTCGATAAGCGCTAAGCGCTGCCGGATGCGGTTTCCGCCCTTGCCGACGGCAACTTGGAAACCAAGCGCAGCGACACCGTCAGCCCTTCCAGCTGGAAATGCGGCCGCAGGAAAAACTGGGCGCGGTAGTAACCGGGGTTTTCCGGCAATTCGTCCACCTGCACCTCGGCCGCGGACAGCGGGCGCTTGGACTTGGTGAGCTCGCTGGAGATGCTCGGGTCGCCGTCCACATAGTTCATCAGCCAGTCGTTGAGCCAGCGCTGAGTGTCCTCGCGTGATTTGAAGGAGCCGATCTTGTCGCGCACGATGCACTTGAGGTAATGAGCGAAACGGCAAGTGGCGAAGATATAGGGCAGCCGCGACGACAGATTGGCGTTGGCGGTGGCGTCGTCGTCCTCATACACCGCGGGCCGGTGCACGGTCTTGGCGCCGATGAAGGCCGCCATGTCGGAGTTCTTGCGATAAACCAGCGGCATCAGGCCGGATTCGGACAGTTCATGCTCACGGCGGTCGGAGATGGCGATCTCGGTGGGGCAATGCAATTCCACCTCATTGTCCTGCGATGGCAAGACGAATTTGGGCAGCACCTCCACCGCGCCGCCGGATTCCACGCCGCGGATTTTGGTGCACCAGCCATAGGTGCTGAACGCATGCGTGATATTCGCCGCCATCGCATAGGCGGAGTTGGCCCAGCAAAAATCGCTGGCGCGATTCGGGTCCACCTTCTCTTCGAAGCCGAACGCCTCGATGGGCTGAGTCTTGGGACCATAAGGCACCCGCGCCAGGAAACGCGGCAGCGTCAGCGCCAAGTAGCGCGAATCGTTGCTTTCCCGCAGCCGGCGCCAGAACGCGTATTCGGTGGCGGTGAATATCTTGGACACATCGCGCGGGTTGGACAGCTCGCTCCAGTCATCCATCTGCAGCAGGCTGGGCGCGGCGGCGGCGATGAACGGCGCGTGCGCGGCGGCGGCGATCTTGGACATCTCGGTCAACAGCGCCACATCCTGGGCGCCGTGGTCGAAGTGATAGTCGCCGATCAGGCAGCCGAAGGGCTCGCCGCCGAACTGGCCGTATTCCTGCTCGTAGATCATCTTGAAGATCGGGCTCTGGTCCCACACCACGCCCTTGTAGCGGCGCAGCGTCTTGCCCAGTTCCTTCTTGGAGATGTTCAGATAACGTATCTTCAGGTTCTCGGTGGTGTCGGTGTTGGACACCAGATAGTGCAAGCCGCGCCAAGCGCCCTCCAAGCGCTGGAAGCGCTCGTTGTGCAGCACCAGGGTCAGCTGTTCCGATATCTTCCGGTCCAGTTCGGCCACCAGTTGTTCCACCGTTTGCGCCACATCCTCGCGCACCACGACCCGGCTGCGGCGCGCATAGCTCAGCAAGGTCTGCACCGCGCTTTGCACCGCCTCGGCGGCCTCGCTGGTGCGCGGGCGGAAGGAGCGGCGCAGGATATCCTTCAGGCCATCGTCCAGCGGCGCTTCGCTAAGCCCTGGCGCCGACGGCGCCAGCATTTCGGCTTGTGTGCTCATTTCGCCTCCTCGCCGCCGGTCCCCTCGGATTCGGCGTCATCGCCTTCCGGCGGATACATCTCTTTCAGCAGCTGCTCGATCAGCTCCTCGGCCGCCACCTTGCCGTCCATATAGGTCAGCAGCTCCTTCAATTGGCTGCGCGCGTCCAGCAGCACCGCCAGTTCCGGAATCTTCTTCACCACCTCGGCCGGCTCGAAGGACTCCATGGAGTCGAAGCTCAGATCAATGGGAATCAGGGTGCCGTCGTTGGTGATCGTGTTTTTCACCTGATAGCTGAGCGCCGGCGCGATCTGCGCCATCCGCGCGTCGAAGTTTTCCGCGTCGATTTCGGTGAAGCGGCGCTCCTCCACCGCGCCCAAGGGCTCGGTATTGTCGCCGGACAAGTCCGCCAGCACCCCGGCCACAAACGGCAGCTCCACCTTTTTCTGGGAACCGTAGACCTCGACGTCGTACTCGATCTGCACCCGGGGCGCGCGGCTCTCCCCGATGAATTTCTGCGCATCCTTTTGTCGCGCCATGGCGATCTCCCTTCCCTAATGTGGATTAACTAGCCCTGCGTCGGCCGGGGGCGATCCAGTCTCGCCACCAGCGCATCCGATTCGGCGAACAGCTCCGCCATCAACTCCTCGAAGCCCGCGCCCAGCATGCGCTTGGCGCGCGCTAGAAAAATCGGCGCCGGATGGCCGGGCTCGTATTCGTGGAAATAAGCGATGACTCGATCCAGCGCCGCCGCCACCTCCTCCCTGGAACTCAAGCTCTCTGGCAGCGCCGCGCCTGGCGCCGCCTCCAGCGCGGACTTGGCCGACAGGGCCGCCCGGCTCGGCGTCAGCGCGGTGTCGAGCTCTTCCAGTACCGCATTCAGGCCGGCGCAATCGAATTGCTCGGCAAAGTTTTCCAACACGCTCAAGTCAAGCAAGCGGGCCAGTCCTGCCCGCATGCGCGACACGTCGCAACGCACCCGCTCCCGTTCCGCCAGCGGTAAATCGCCGTGGCCCTTGATCAGTTGCCGCACGCTGATCCCGCAATCCAGGCTCAGACGGCTGTGCGTGAGCTGATGCAAGAAAGCCGGACCGGACAGCCAAGCCAAGTGCAGCGCATGAAGTTCCCCCGCCGGCGCATCCGGCAGGCCGGCCGGGCGAATATTCGCCAACGGCCGCGCGGCGATTGCGCCCAATGCCTCCAGGCCATCGGCCGCTCCGGCCAAGCCGCGTTGCGCCAAGGCCGCTCGCAGCAGCCAGACCCCGACACGCAAATCCGCCGCCTTGCCCAGTAATATGCGGCTGGCGCTTTCCACCGTTCCCCAGTGAAAAGGCTCGCCGCCCTTGCGCACCGGCGCCAAACCCACCGCGTCGTATTCGCAGATCGCGGCGTCGATGCGAATGAAGTCGACATCGAAGTCCAGCTCCTGCGACGCCGGCTGTTCCGGCAAGACAATATCGGCAGTGGCATCCTTCATATTCGGCACCATGAATCCAATAATTGATTTAGGAACACGCTTTAAATCTTATTTGCCACTAAACGCGCCGCGATTTTGCCGCGCACGTACTTTACTAAACAGGCAAACCCCAGTTCCGCGGCAAATCAAGCACCAATGTCACGAGCACAATTTACAAACAGACAACGACAAGGTCCAAACAAATCGCTCAAGCGCAGCACCACCATTGCCCAACAGGGAATTGACGCCAATCAGCACTGCAACACAAATACATACAAAACATCCAAACCAATATCGCAAAACGTTTAACGCTTCATATTGGAGAAAACAAAGCACCCCCACATTGCACGGAAACCCTATTCGCGCCTGAAAAACAAGTGACATTCGAATAGAACTTGATGCTGATTCGAGCTAGATGGCAAGCTCAGCTAGCGTTTTCGATGCGCACTCTTTTATGTAAGGATGGAAAGCCGTGAGAATAATTAGGAGAAAAAAATGGAAAGTCATTCAGGGTGGCGCTTGGCCGAGAACAAAAGAGAAGCCATGGTTTTGTTGCTGTCAATTTAATTGTAATTTAAATATTTTCAATAAAACCATTAATATTAATTTAAAGTTTCAGCTTGGGCTTAGTCGATAAGCCAGAAAATCAAGCCTAGCAAGGCGTAATGTCCTTTAAGTTTTGTTGTATTCGAGAGACAAAATCGCCAAATAAGGAAAACATCTTTCTGCGCACGCTAGCGCATTTAAACTTCATGGCAATCTTGACGGCAAAGCCAGCCAACTCATAGCCGCCAATGCGAATGAGCAAACGCAGCTTAAACTAGAGACCCAGTAAAAAGCCCTCGTGCGTTGACGAGGGCTTGCCATCCGGCACCTGCCGACATGCCGATATCCATTCAACCGAATCTTCTTCCTTCCCAGGACTCGCCCACCAAACGTTCCCGCATTTCCAGAATGTCCTTGACCAGGACCCCGCGCAGCTCCAGCACCTGGACCAACAGCGTGGCCATGCGTCGTCTGGGTTCCAGCTTGGCCAAATCCTTGGGCGTCATATGCCGCCCCTCCGCCGCCAGCTTGTCCATGCGCCCAGGGGATATCAGTTGCCGCAATCCACCTGGCAGGCACAGGGCGTCGATCGCCTTCAGCTTTTCCAGGTTTTGCAACATGCGGATCAGCGCGGCGCGCGCTTGCAGCACAATGGCCACCAATATGGCCATGCGTCGCAATGGGTCCAATTCCGTCAAATCGTGACAACTCATTCTGTCCCCCGCATCGGTCCATTCCCGCATTCGCTCCGCTCCCGCCAGTCGGCTCAGATGCGCAGGCAGCGCCAAGGCCTCGACCACACGCAAGCGCGCCATGTGCGGCGCCGCGCCGCGGTCGTGGGCGCGTTCCGGCACGCTGCGCAACCAGGCCAGCGTGGTCAGCCGGCAGCCTTCCCGACGTTCCAGCAAAGCGTCCAGACGCTGACGTTGGCCGGTGTCCAAGGCGTCATTGAGCCGCGCATAGACCTGCCGAGCTCCCAGTGTCAGCGCCACCGCGCACAGTCGCTCGATCACATTGATGGAGGGCAAGAGCACATGTTGTTGGCGCAGCCAGGCCACCAAGGCCTCGGCCAGCGTCATCGCCTGATCGGTCTGAATCGCCAGCCGGGTCAGATAAGGCAACACTGTCTGGCCATCCTCGGCGCGGTAAGGTCTCAAACCCAGATAGGCATACAGTTTGACCAGATGCTCGCGCCGGGTCTGGTCGCGGACGGCATAGCCCTCCCATGCCGCCTCCTCCAGCCCTAGCACCGCGGCTACTCGCCGCAGCAAGCGCGGGCTTGGCCGGCAGCCCGCCTCCAGCGCAATGCCAGGATGCCGCAGATAACACAGCAGTACCGCGACTCCCAGGCGATTGGCCGTGCCGCGATGCTGTTGGATCAAGACAACATCTTGCTCGCTAAAGCGGGTCAACTGCTCAAGTTCGTATTCGCAGCTGGGAGGTGCCAGCAGATAAGCGCGTTGCTGCAATGTAAGCAAGCTGCGTTTGGACATGGTCAACTTCCCCGGCCTAGGCCGATGAGTGGAATGCCGGACATGCAGCTACCGGCCGTTTTGAGAGGGCACCGCGCTTGCGGCAGCATCGGGGCCATTGTGGGCGGCGCGGCCAGATGACGCGGACTGGACTCATTGCAAAATTTTGAAGCCATACTGGCTTCTATGGTAAGCAAATGCTTTTCATTGAGCCATGTTATGCCGAGTCCCCGGCGCGATGCCAGTTTCCAAGGACCGCGGGCTGTGGCGGTTGAGCAAGCCTGAATCGGCGCTCCGCGCAATACCCGCTGAGCGATAAGAACCTGTTTACGATCTTTTTGTAAGCGATAATGGGCTAGTGAAGAGAAAAT